>JAQUYZ010000025.1 GCA_028691625.1 Eubacteriales bacterium | reverse complement strand
TTTTGATTACATCCTTCTTGTTGTTTGTTAAGTGAAACTATTTAGTTAAACGTTTAACCTATTTTACTACAGATCTTGCTTTAATTCAATAGGAAAATACATTTTAAACGCATCAAAAACCTCATAAAAAAAAACACCTCATGAGATTCCAACTTGAATCGAACATGAGATGAATTGCTTATGATGTCTTCTGTTTTCGTATGTCAGTTATTCATGATTGGTAAAGCATCGACTTCTTTCCGATACGGCAAGGAAGTCTGCGCACCTGATTTTGTTACTGACAAGGCACTGGAGGAGATGGCAAACCGGATCGCTTCTTCCATGTTCCTGCCCTCAGAGAAAGCAACCGCCAGCGCACCGTTGAAGCAGTCTCCTGCGGCGGTGGTATCCACAACGGGGACCTTCCTTGCGGGATAATGGCTCATTCCATCCTTGTTGATGCTGACGCAGCCTTGATTTCCAAGGGTAACGATCAATTGGCGTACGCCTTTTTTCAGCAAACGGGTTCCTGCAAGATGGATTTCATCCATACTGCTCGCGGGTAAACCGCTTAAAAATTCCAATTCGATTTCATTCGGTGTCAGAATATCGGTATTGGCAAGAAGCTCTGCATCCAGCTTGATGGCCGGTGCCGGATTTAATATGGTGAGGCACCCGGCTCGTCTTGCGATCATCAATGCTTTTTTTATTGTCAGAAGCGGTGTCTCAAGCTGAACCAGCAATACATCCGACTGCTCGATTACAAAGTGATACCGCTCCACGTCCTCTATTGCAAGGGCATAGTTGGCGCCGGAGACTACGGTAATTGCATTATTTCCCGACTTCTCAACGACAATTGAAGCAATCCCGGTTATCGTTCCTTCCTTTGTGAAAATATAGTCCGTCTTAACGCCATCCTTCTTCAGTGAACGGATTAGTTTTTCTCCAAACTCGTCCTTTCCGACGGCTCCGATCATTGTAACCTTAGCACCCAGACGCGCAGCAGCAGCGGCTTGATTTCCGCCCTTGCCTCCTGGGGTCTGTTGAAATTTATTCCCTAAAACCGTTTCGCCTGGTTTCGGAATCGCCGGTGCTTTGATCACAAAGTCCATATTCAGACTTCCAACAACCGTAACCATAAATACCTCCATTAGAATTTTCAATGGATTTCCTGCTTAATCTTCGATGATTACACCGTCCTCATCTACGTTCAGAGGCTTTAATGCTTGAATACTGCCCGTCAGACGTTCTTCGATCTGCGTCATGATTTCTTTGTTACCTGACAGAAACGCTTTGACGTTTTCCCTGCCCTGACCGGTTCTGTCGCCGTTGAAGCTGTACCATGAGCCTGCCTTTTCTACAATCTTGGCATCCACCGCACAATCCAGTACATCACCTTCTCTGGAGATCCCATGACCATACATGATATCAAATTCTGCTTGTTTGAAGGGAGGGGCCACCTTATTCTTAACGACTTTTACACGGGTACGGTTTCCTAATACAGAGTCTCCGGATTTGATGCTTTCGATCTTTCTTACATCAAGACGCATAGAGGAATAGAATTTCAAAGCTCTTCCGCCGGTTGTAACCTCAGGATTTCCGAACATGATACCGACCTTTTCCCGAAGCTGATTGATAAAGATCGCTGAGGTGTTGGATTTACTGATCGCACCGGCAAGCTTTCTGAGTGCCTGCGACATCAGACGGGCCTGTAGTCCCACATGGCTGTCGCCCATTTCACCCTGAATTTCCGCTCTCGGTACCAACGCGGCAACGGAGTCAATCACCACAACGTCGATTGCATTGCTGCGAACCAGCATTTCACAGATTTCCAAAGCTTGTTCTCCCGTATCCGGCTGGGATACCAGAAGTTCATTTACGTCAACGCCAAGATTTCTGGCATATTCAGGATCCAGCGCATGTTCTGCATCGATAAAGGCAGCTTTTCCGCCCATCTTCTGTGCTTCCGCAATGATGTGCAGCGTAAGCGTCGTTTTACCGGAGGATTCCGGTCCGAAGATCTCGACAATTCTGCCGCGGGGAATGCCGCCGATGCCGGTCGCAATATCTAAACTAACTGCTCCAGTGGGAATGGATGCAATGCTCATATTTGCCGCTTCATCGCCAAGCTTCATGATAGAGCCTTTCCCGAACTGCTTTTGTATCTGAAGCATTGCTGCTTCCAACGCTTTTTCCTTTTCGTCCTTATTGATCGCCATGTATCATATCCTCCTGTTTATGTATTCCTATTGAAAAGCAGTGACTTCTTATGAAGAACATTTGTTCTATTGTAATAATAATATAATTAACAATGCCGGTCAAGCATTATTTTACAATATTCCGTGGTTCTTCCAAGGTAAGTAACAGAAAACAATTTTCTTGAATCTTACCGTATAAGAATACCATAAACTAATATATATGTAAATATATACCTGTAAATATTTTATGTTCCCTTGATAAATACTACTGAATTAAAGTAATTTCGCAGCAGGCATCACAGCTTGGCCGAATCTCTCTTATCGATCAGATGATTCATCATATCCAGCATGCATAATACGGTATAGTTTCTGTTCCATTTTCTGCTGATATTTCTGATTCTAAATTCACGGCTGATCCGCGCTCCATCCAGGATTGCGCAAATGTAGACCAGACCTACGGGTTTTTCCTCTGTACCTCCGTCGGGCCCTGCAATTCCGGTGACGGAGATGCAAAGCCGGCTTCCGGTGACCTTTTTTAAGCCCTCTGCCATCTCAATTGCGGTTTCTTCACTGACTGCACCGAATTTCTCAAGGGTCTCGGCCTTCACACCCAGTTCCTCCATCTTCGCCTGATTACTGTAGGTGATAAAGCCGCGGTCATACACGGCAGAAATACCGGGAATCTCTGTCATGGTCTGGGCAAAAAGCCCGCCGGTGCAGGATTCCGCACTGGAGACAGAAATCTTTTGATCGATCATTTTTTTGCCAACGACCTGATAGAGCTCCTCATCGTTGTAGCTGTAGACATATTGCCCGATTTTTTGAGTAACCTTCCCGATCATATCCTCTACAACTGCTTTTGCCTCCTCAAACGTGCTTCGCTTGGAAGTGATCCTCAGACAGGCCTCTCCTTCCTTTGCATAGGTTGCAAGAGTCGGATCCGTCTGACCGTCGATCCATTGCCGGAGTTCGGTTTCCAGCATTGATTCACCGATGCCGAAGGTGCGGAGCATTTTATAATAAATAACACTCTCCGATTTTTCCTGCAAATATGGTTTTATCTTGCGTTCAAACATTCTGGTCATTTCCCTCGGAGGGCCGGGCATACAAATGATGGTTTTTCCGTTTTCCTCCAAGGCAAAGCCGGGTGCTGTCCCCGCATCATTATCAAACAGGACGGCTCTTGAAGGCAGATAAGCCTGCTTTTTGTTGTTTTCCGTCATAACACGGTTCATTCCCCTGAAATAATTTTCCAACTCCTTCAATAAATCTTCATGGAGCACAAGCTCATCGTGAAGCACCTCTGCGGCGATTTCCTTTGTCAAATCGTCCTGTGTGGGTCCCAGGCCGCCTGTCGTTACGATGAGATCGCAGTCGGTGAACGCCTGGTGTATCATTTCCGCCAGCCTTTTCGGATTGTCACCTACGGTATAATGATACATGACGTCAATACCCAGATAATTGAGCTGCTGAGACAGGAATACGGAATTGGTGTTGGTGATCTGGCCGAACAGCAACTCTGTTCCGACACTTAATATCGCTGATTTCATATGATCCTTTCTTCAATTTTCTGACTTACATGGAAAAAACACTTTTATTTTTTATAATATATTCTACTCCGGAAATGATGGTCATGATGACAGAAGCCCAAAGCATGATCACTGCGAATGGAAAGCCGATAAGAGAAAACGGCCAATTCTGAAGCAGCAAGGCCGGAACTGCAATCATCTGCAGGACGGTCTTGAATTTTCCGGACCAACCTGCGGCAATGACAATCCCCTGCGCTGCTGCGACTGTACGTAATCCAGTTATGGTAAACTCTCGGGCGAGAATTACAATTACCATCCAGCCGGCAACATCGCCAAGCTCAACAAGGCAGATCAAAGCGGAAATGACGAGGAGCTTATCGGCCAGCGGATCCATGATCTTGCCGAAATTTGTGATCAGATTGTACTTTCTGGCAATATGACCGTCCATGGCATCCGTGGCGGCCGCCAGGATAAAAATAACGGCTGAAGTATAATAGTGTCCCGTCATAAGGACTATTATAAACACGGGAATCATTATTATTCGAAGCATGGTCAACTTATTTGGCAGGTTCATTTTCTTCCTCCATTCTTCCTACAAGGTCGTAATCAAATGCATCTTCTATTTTAACAGATACGATATCTCCCGGCATACAAATGGTATCCGCCGAGAAAATAACGGAATTATCAATCTCAGGAGCGTCATACCTGCTTCTTCCGATGTAACTGCCGTCTTCCTCGATTTCCTCCACCAGTACCTCCAGAATTTTCCCGATTTTTTCTTCGTTGGATGCCAATGAAATTTCAAGCTGTTTTGTCATCAGGAGGTCTTTTCTTTTGTTTTTAACCGATTCTCTTACCTGATTTTTCATTCTCGCTGCAGGAGTACCCACTTCCTTGGAGTAGGTAAATACACCAAGCCGTTCAAATTTCTGACTTTCAATAAAATCCATCAGTTCCTCGAAGTCCCGGCTGCTTTCCCCCGGGAAGCCTGTAATCAGGGTTGTTCTGATATGAATATCAGGAATTGCGTTCCTCAGCCTGGCAATGGTATCCAGGATGGAAGCCTTTGTGGATCGGCGGTTCATCGCTTTCAGGATCGAATCGCTGGCGTGCTGAATCGGAATATCGATATAATGACAGACTTTTTCCTCACCAGCCATCACCTCGATCAGTTCATCCGTGATGCGGTCTTCGTAACAATACATGAGTCGGATCCAGTGAATTCCTTCAATTTTGCATAATTCCTTCAACAATACGGCCAGCTTCAGCTCTCCATACAAATCCAATCCGTAGGCTGTCACATCCTGTGCAATCAGGATGAGCTCCCTGCATCCTTCACCGGCAAGCAGCTTTGCTTCCGACAGAATGTCTTCCATTCTTTTACTGCGGAAGGGTCCTCTGATAGAAGGAATCACACAATACGCGCACACATTGTTGCAGCCCTCCGCAATTTTTATGGTTGCGCTGAAGGATGGTTCCATGCGTTTCCTTCTGCCGGTTTCCAGGAATCCCTTTTCATACACGCTTAAGTACTTCGCTCTTTGACCCTCAACATGATTGCTCAGGATCTCAGGCAGGGACGGATAATCATTTACCCCAAGAAAAATATCGACTTCCGGCATTTCTTTATAAAGCTCTTCCCCGTAGCGCTGGGAAAGACAGCCTGAAACGATCAGCAGGCCACCCTTTTTCTTATACTCTGCCATATCAAAGATCCGGTTGATCGACTCCTTTTTTGCATCATTAATGAACCCGCATGTGTTCACAATGATTCCGTCGGCTTCCCCTGGATCGGTTACAATCGCATGTCCTGCAGCTTCCAGTATGGCTGCTGCAGTATCTGAGTCGCTGGCATTTTTTGCGCAACCCAGTGTTTCTATATATATCTTCATTTCTACCTCTAATGTCGCCTGCGCACGGTCTCCCTTGAGAATACCCACGGCGCGGCGTTGACAGTTCCAACTTATGGATTCATTTCGATCACGGTTTCTCACTCTTCGGTATCTGCGGAAAGTCCCAGAAATTCATCTTCCGTCATCAGGACCCTTCTCGGTCTGCTGCCGTCCGCCGGTCCGATGATTCCCCTCGCTTCCATCATGTCGATGAGTCTGGCTGCTCTGTTGTAGCCAATGCGAAATCTTCTCTGGAGCATGGATACGGACGCCTGCTCCGCTCTGACAACTGTTTCGATGGCATCGGAAAGCAGCTCATCTGCATCATCCTCGTTTGACGAGGTCTGAACTCTTTCGATGCTGTGAATTACGTCGTGGGCATATTCCGTTTCCGGAGATTGTTTCTTAATAAACTCAATAACCTTATGTACTTCAGAATCGGAAATAAAGGTCCCCTGTACGCGGATCGGTTTTGCAATGCCCATTGGATTAAACAGCATGTCCCCTTTTCCGACCAGCTTCTCCGCACCGGACATATCCAGTATGGTCCTGGAGTCAAACTGGGAGGATACGGCGAAAGCGATTCTGGAAGGAATATTTGCCTTGATGACGCCTGTTATAATATCGACAGAAGGCCTTTGGGTCGCTACGATCAGATGCATGCCTGCCGCTCTGGCCATCTGCGCCAATCTGCAGATGGACTCCTCCACCTGTGCAGGCGCAGCCATCATAAGATCTGCCAGCTCGTCGATGATGATGACAATCTGAGGCAAAAACCGTTCGTTTTCGCCCTTTTTTCTGATACTGTTATTAAAGGATTCCAGGTCTCTGACGCCCTCTTCGGCGAATTTTTTATATCGGTCGGTCATTTCCGCCACTGCCCAGTTCAGCGCTGCCGCCGCCTTGCTTGGCTCTGTAACCACCGGAATCAGCAAATGCGGAATTCCGTTGTAATTGCCCAGCTCAACAACTTTCGGATCGATGAGCACAAATTTTACTTCATCAGGTTTCGCTCGATATAGCAAGCTGATGATGATGCTGTTAATGCATACACTTTTTCCGGAACCGGTGGAACCGGCGATAAGCATATGGGGCATGCTTTTCAGGTCTGCAACGATGGATTTGCCGGCAATATCCTTTCCGACGGCAAAAGTGATTTTCGATTTTGCTGTCTTATACTCACCCGACTCTATGATTTCTCTGATTGCTACCAGGTTGACCCGTTCATTCTCAACTTCGATCCCCACGGCGGCCTTCCCCGGGATCGGCGCCTCGATCCGGATGCTTTTCGCCTCCAGATTCAGCGCGATATCATCGGCAAGACGGACAATGCTGCTGACTTTGACTCCAGTATTCGGCTGAATTTCGTATCTTGTTACCGCAGGGCCTTTTGTGACCTGGACCACCTTGGCGTTTACGTTAAAATCCCGCAATGTCTGCTCCAGCTTGGCTGCCTTTGCCTTCAGGCTTTCATTTTCACCCAGGACATTGGTGCCCGGACCCTTTGCGAGCAAATCAATGGGCGGAATCTGAAACGGCTTTTGCGTGGTTCCTTCTGTCTTGATCGGGAGCGCTTCTCTTTTGGCAAAGCCATCTTCTTTTGCTGATTTTCCGGCTGTCGGTTTGTCTGCGTCTGCTTCTTTATTCAAGCGCTCATTCATTGCTTTTTGATCGCTGTCAAGACCCATTCCGGGTTCGGCTGCAGAGATTTCCTCCAGCCCCATGCCGTTTCTGAAGTTATCCTGACTGTTTTTTTCAAACAGGTCGTCATCTTTCATATAATCAAGTATTTTTATCTGATTTTCCGTCATAATACCGCTTTTTACAGGCAACTGTTCGATGACAGGAAGTTCCATGGTAGCATGCTTGTACTCCTTGTTCTCAAAAGGATGCAGCTTTTCATGATCAGGAATGAGCTTGCCGGTATCTGCAGTTCCTTTGCTGCTTATCTTCCCTGCCGGTTCGGCAGCAGGCTGTGCTGCCGGCATCACGCTGCCGGCTTCCGATCCGGCGGCCAGTTTTCTCGCTGCTCTCTTTTCCTTCATACTATCGAAGAATTGTGAAACCGGCGTATTGATGACCAGCATAAGCGAAACCAGAATCACTACGAAACATAGTATGTACAGTCCGGTCCTTCCTATAACTTTAATCAGAAGATGCCCTGCTGTCATACCGAAGGCTCCGCCTGAGTTCAACTCTGTCCCTTGCTGAAACATCTGGCTGATCAACTGGATAGAAAAGCTGTAACCGGCATCCGCGCCCAGAAATCTGGCGGAATTGATCAGAGTAAGCATCAGAAAAATGAGAAACAAAAAAATAACCGAACGTCCGCTGATATGTGCAGTGCGCTTGGCGAACAGCAGGAGTCCGTAAAGAATCAAATAATAGGGCAGCACGTAAGCGATGGCGCCAAAGCTCCCCTTTAAGACTCTGGAGATGATGTGGCCGAATTGACCTGCCGCTTCGGTTTGAAGGGATACAACCAGAAAAGTGCCGAGCGCTAAAATTACGATCGCCCAGATTTCATCCTTCAGCCTGCTTCCGATTTCAATCTTAGCGGAATCATTCTTACTCTTCTGTTTGTTTTTTGACCCGGGAGGTCTTCCCCGTCTTTTTTTGTCTTCGACCATAGATTACTACCTCTTTTAACAGTTTTTTACGCTGCTAATTATACCACAAATTTGCATCGTAAATCTACATATTAATAATTTGTGATTTCCTTCCACTCGTTTACTGACTTTTTACTTCGAAAATTGGGCGGGCCGCTAATTGAAAAAAGTATTGTAAATCATAAAAAAAAATAAAACATTGCGTTGAAAATAGTATATAATATTATGATTAACAATCAGTGTTCCATTATAATGGCCCAGCCATAATTCACATATAGGAGGATAAAATCATGAACAAAAAACCAAATTTAGCTATCGTTGGCGCAACCGGAGTTGTTGGCAGCACATTTCTAAAGGTACTTGAGGAAAGAAATTTTCCTTTTGAAAATCTATATATAATGGCGTCAGCAAAATCTGCAGGCACCACAATTACCTTTAAAGGAAAGGATTATGTCGTCGAGGAATTAACGGAGAAATCCTTTGACAAGCCGATTGACATTGCTCTTTTTTCGGCTGGCGCATCTATCAGCTTGAAGTTTGCACCGATCGCCGCCTCTAAGGGTGTGGTCGTTGTTGACAACAGCAGTGCATGGAGAATGGATAAGGAAGTACCTCTCGTGGTACCTGAGGTAAACCCGGAAGATATCAAGTGGAATAAGGGCATCATTGCGAATCCCAACTGCTCCACGATTCAGGCAGTGGTTGCGTTAAAGCCGCTCTATGACAAATACGGAATCAAGCGTATCGTCTACTCCACTTATCAGGCCGTATCAGGCTCCGGAGTAAAGGGAATCGATGATCTTAAGGAAGGCCTGAAGGGCAATGATATCAAGCAAGCTTATCCTCATGCCATTGCCGGTAATTGCCTGCCTCAGATTGATGTGTTCCTGGAAAACGGATATACAAAGGAAGAGATGAAGATGGTCAACGAGACACAGAAAATCCTCGGAGATGACACACTCAAAATCACGGCGACTACGGTTCGCGTTCCTGTCTTTGATTCCCACAGCGAATCAGTCAATGTGGAGCTGAAAAAATCATTTGATATCGAAGAGGTAAAAAGACTGTTGTCAGAGGCACCCGGTATCGTCCTGCTGGACGATCCTGAAAATTCCGTTTACCCTCTTGCAAGAGATGCTGCGGGAAAAGACGAAGTCTTTGTTGGAAGAGTCCGAAGAGACTTCAGCTTGGAAAATGGAATAAACTTATGGGTTGTGGCGGATAATATCAGAAAAGGCGCTGCCACAAATACGGTGCAGATTGCAGAAGTGCTCATCAAAGAATAAAAAAGCATTAACATTCACGCATATTTCTCATAGAATGTTAAGGAGAACAGAAGACAATTGAAAATTGAATAATTAAGGTAAGAAGGATGTGAGTCTTCATGACACTCTTCACAGGCGCAGGTGTCGCAATTGTTACCCCGTTTAAAAACGGCGAGGTTGATTTTCCAAGCCTGGGTCAGCTGATTGACTGGCAGATTTCTCAGGAGATCGACGCAATCATTGTTTGCGGGACCACCGGAGAAGCTTCTACACTTAATGATAAGGAACATACGGAAACTGTTCAGTATGTTGTCGAAAAAACAAACGGCAGAGTCCCGGTTATCGCAGGGGCCGGAAGCAATGATACCGCACATGCCGTCTATATGTCCCGGGAGCTGGAAGCCTTGGGCATAGATGGCCTGCTGCTGGTAACTCCATATTACAACAAATGCACACAAAAAGGGCTTATACAACACTATACCAAAATTGCAGATTCAGTTAATATTCCGATAATATTATACTCTGTTGCATCAAGGACTGGCGTGAATATAAGCCCTTCTACTGTATTTGAGCTGTCGAAGCATCCCAACCTAGTGGGGATCAAGGAAGCGAGCGGCAACATATCCCAGGTTGTCGAGATCGCCAAATGCATCAAAGAAGATTTTAATCTCTATTCGGGCAACGACGATATGATCGTTCCATTGCTGTCGGTCGGCGGAATAGGCGTCATATCAACAGTTGCAAATGTCATTCCGAAAGATACCCATACGATGATCATGAAATATCTTTCCGGTGATACAAAAGGAGCCGGCCAGCTGCAGCTTGACATTAAGCATCTGATCGACGCCATGTTCATCGAAGTAAATCCAATCCCTGTGAAGGCAGCGCTTAACATAATGGGCAAAATCGACTTGGAGTATCGCCTTCCCCTTTGCCCGCCTGATGAAAAATCAATGGAAGTCATAAGAAAAGAACTCGTAGAATACGGCCTGATCTGAAACGTTACGCAGAATTAACAAATCAGCAACACAGCACTGCGTAAAATTAGCAAGCAAAAGGAGGTTTTTATGTTAAACATTATTTTACATGGCTGCAACGGAAAAATGGGTAAAACATTGCAGAAAATTATATCGCAGGAAGAGGACCTTTGCGTCATCGCAGGGATCGATCTGAATATGAGCAATGAG
>JAQUYZ010000024.1 GCA_028691625.1 Eubacteriales bacterium | reverse complement strand
TTCTACGCAAGCATAATATACACAAATTTGACAAAAAACATCATTAAAAAACCTTGCAATTGCAAGGCACATATCTATTTTTTGTTAAACTATTGCTTCGGAATTAGGGATTTCCATCCATAATAATGTAAAAGGATTTTAAAGCTTGCGTAACACGTTTGTAACATACATAATATATACTATCAATATTACTAAGATTGTATTCTGGCGAATTGCGCCTTAACAAGCAAAACAGAAAGGAGGAGATTATGTGATGAGAAAACTGATCGTAGTGCTGACGGTGATACTGTCATTGTTGTGCGGCACCATTACAGCCAGCGCAGCCGCCGATCCCAACGTCATTTTGGTGAATCCGGCGTCCAATAGTACGACTTTTTCGAATAATCTCTTGATTTCTGTCAAGCTGACCCAACCCAAGACCATAAGGGTCAGCGTTTTTGAGGAAAAACAAGTGGTGAACGGCACCTTAAGCGCCGTGAACGTCAATACGCTTACCACAGCAAACGGAACGCTGAACAATGCGAGCTTCACCAGCGTTGCTGTTGGGACTCCTGCGAAATTTGAGAGTAAGAATCATTTAAGCTTTTATACAAAACAAATAAATGGGTTAAAGCCCGGACTCTACAGAATCCGGATTGACACACTGAATGCAGCAGGGGAAGAAATCTTTTCCCGCAACAGTTATGTGGCAGTAAAGGAAAAGGCGGAGGCAGAGGTTAAAATTTTTGATACACCTCAATCCGGAACGATGCAATTTTTGCAGAATTTGCTGAAAACGATATTTGGAGATTAAGGACGGCGGATAGTATGTCAAAGCCGAGCATGATAGAAAAGGTAAAAAATCTTAGTTTAGTAGTATTGTTTCTGACAACAGTACTACTATTATACTTTTTTTGGGGGAATCTATCCTTTGAAGACATAAAGACTCCGGCGGCACCGGTCATTGGCGAAGAGACAAAACCGATCAAGCTGCTTAAGCCGGAGCAGCTTGTGATTAACTTCGGTGCCGACAACTACACGGTGCAACCGCCTGCGGAACTCTGGTATAACGAAAACGAAAAGGACAGCTTTGTTGAAGAGCTCGGACGATTCGGGCCTGCGGAAAATATTTTGGTGGAGGATATTACCTATGACAAGTATCAGCAGGTCAAGGGAATTGAATCAATCTGGGCAAAATTCAATTATAATATTCCTATTTCAGACTTCTGTTCCACTTTTGCTATGGATAAACCCCAAAGCTTTGACGTCATTGAGACGGTTACCGAAATTGGGTATTCCACGGCGGATCGCGGAAACAGCCTGTTTATCTACGACGGAAAAAATGAAAAGCGATACCGGCTGCTGGCGGAGGATCCGAAGAATCTAGACAACAAGGGCAATACGGAATTTCCGGCGTTGATCGACTCCATAGAAGCGGAAGGGTATAATATTTATTATCCGATCAGCAGCATTATGAGAATCGCAAACGAGACGCTTGTTCCCCTTTCCGTTGAAGCGAATCTGAGAAGTTTTCCGTACCTGCAGGACACTTATTCCTATCAGACTGAAAAAGTAAAGACGATGGCGGAAAAGTTTTTTGGAAAGAATTTAGACTTTGTAAGAGAGATCAAAGAAGAAAACGGTACGGTGATCTACATGTACGGCTACGGGCAAAATGTGCTCATTGTAAATACTGACGGGGGCTTGGAATACAAGGAAACCCAGCTTGGCGGCAATACCGAGCAAAGCTTTTCCGGCGCATTGGAAACTGCGTTGCGCTTCATTGCAAGTCACGGGTCCTGGGAATCCATAGAGGGAGCAAAGCTGACCCCGTATTTGAAAAGTGTCGTTCCGAAACCGGGGAATGAAAAGGGCTACCGTTTTACCTTCGGGGTGGAGATAAACGGGAACCGTCTGTACTATGAAGAAGGCAATCCTATAACGATTGAGGTGATTTCCGGGAAGGTTACCTATTTTAAGCGGCAGCTTATCGATTTTGACCAGGAGGATATTGAAGCCATTGAAACCGATGGGGCCGAGGAAGCATTTTCTGCCGTAAATCTCCTTGCGCAAAATTTAAAATATCTCTACAAACACCTTCTTCATTCGGAAGAAGTAACTGCGACGGAAGATTCAGATGTGATGCTTGAAGCGGTCGCATCCAGGGTAAAAAATATAAAGATCGGTTACGTGAAGCCAGCCGCCGCAGAGGCAGCGGAAATACAGCCTGCATGGGTCATTACTGTAAACAATACGGAGTTCTACTTTGATTTGTATGCAGCTGACCCCATCGGCTATTCCAAAGAATAGAAGGAGATGGCAATGGATTGGACAAAAGCGAAAACCATATTGATCGTTGCGCTGATGATTACAAACCTGGTACTGATTACTGCCTATTTCTTTCACAACAACAGTCTTAAAGAGGACGAAAGGGAGATGCAGGAGGTTACGATCAGGCTGCTGGAAGATAAAAATATTTATATTCAAACCGATATTCCGCAGGGGAACCATCGGATGCCCAAACTGACGGTTCGGTACGACAAGACAAACGAGAACATCGTCGAAGAACAGCTTGCAAAGCAGATTGCGCAAACAGACACACCGTTAACAGAGGAAGCGCTGATTGACATGACGACGGAGTTTATCAAAGCATGTGAGCTTATGAACGAGCATGTGACCTTTGACAGGATCGATCGCGCTCGCGGCGAGACCCGGGTGACCTATAAAAATTATCTGGATCGAATCGCCATTGAGGACAGTTATATCACTTGTACGGTAAAGGATGGAAAAATTGTTGATTTTGACCGATTTTGGCTGGAGCCTGTTGAGGTGAACGACATTGAAAAGGAAGTGATCCCCGCTGTTGCGGCGCTGATCAAATTTATGAGTGAGAATAAGGAAGGGGAAAAAATCTACGTTCAGGACATTTCCCTGGTTTACTGGCTTGATTCCGGCACATTTGACACAGAGTATACCGTAACCGATACCGCATTTCCTGCATGGAAGATTACATATAACCGGGGAAAGATTCAGTATGTATTAGCCTGGGAGCAGTAATTGTTTTCTTCCCTTCTTCAAATAGTAATCACAGAATCATCACAATCATAATAGACAATAAAGGAGAGCGCGCGATGACATTAAGCTTTTGTTCCTTTTCCAGCGGGAGCAGCGGAAACTGTTATTTAATCAAATCAAATCATACGGCTGTTCTGGTTGATGCGGGAATCAGCAGAAAAAAAATATATGAAGGTCTTGCGTACACCGCTACGCCGATCGAGCAGCTGGCCGCTCTGTTGATTACTCATGAGCACAGCGATCATACGAAAAGCATCCGAACGCTGATGAAAAAGGAGAAACTCCTGAAGGCATACGCGAATGCGCTGACGTGGAGCCAGATCGGCAGCGAAGTCTGTGAGGAACAGAAACAAACTTTTGAGACAGGAGATACGTTTCTGATCAGAGACATTGCGGTAAAAACCTTCCGTGTATCCCATGATGCTGCGGATCCTGTTGGATATACGTTTTCCTCGGGAGGGAAACAGATCAGTATTGTCACAGATACAGGGTGCATGAGCGAGGAGATCATTTCGGAAATAAGAGAAGCTGACATCCTCATTCTGGAAGCAAATCATGATGTGGACATGCTTCGAGTCGGAAGATATCCTTGGTTTTTAAAACAGAGAGTGCTGGGAGAGGAAGGACATTTATCCAACGCGGCCGCAGGGGAGACCATATTGCGATTGTTATCCGAGAACAGCAAGGAGCGGCGTGTTTTACTGGCCCATCTGAGCAAGGAAAACAACTTTCCGGAAATGGCCTACCAAACGGTAAAGAACATATTGGAAGAGGCGGATTTTTACATAGGGAAGCACGTCAGCCTCAATACGATTACGAGAGATGAGGTAAGCCTGATCTATGAAATCTGATAAATGGGGGAATTTATATGGAGAGCGAAAGAATTACAGATGAATTTTCAAACGAAACAATAAGCACACAAAATTATGACGTTGCTGCGGAGATCCCGCCGGCAGGACGGAAAGAGAAGAGTATGACCGGGAAAAAGGTTCTGGCCGTGATTCTGATCGTCCTGCTTTCCGCAGGAGCAGGCTTTGGCGGCGGAATTGCTGCCATGTATTACGGACAGGATTATCTGGGACGGGTTCCTGCAAACAGCATTACCATTAACCCGAATGACCGGATTAATACAGCCGAGGCCATTGCCGTCAAGGTACTTCCTTCGGTGGTGGGAATCAGTACCAGCACAGAGGTTACGTACCAGAGCTTTTTTGGAGAGCAGAAGGGTGTGCAGAATGGCGTCGGGACAGGGATAATCGTTGATGAAAAGGGCTACATTCTGACCAATTCCCATGTTGTCAGCGACGGAACAGCAAAGGAAATCATCGTTCAGCTGACAGATGGACGTGAGGTTGCCGGTACGGTTCTCTGGAATGACAGAAGCATAGACCTTGCCATCGTGAAGGTTGATGCTGCAAACCTGATTGCAGCAGAGCTGGGTGATTCAGAGGGTGTTAAAATCGGCGCCTATGCGGTAGCCATCGGCAACCCGTTGGGCTTGGCCTTTGACAGAACCGTAACTCAGGGTGTGATTAGCGGGCTGGATCGGTCCATAACCGTTTCCGACGGGCAATCACAGCTTACCATGGACGGACTGATGCAGACGGATGCTTCGATCAATTCCGGCAACAGCGGCGGTCCGCTTCTCAACAGTGCAGGACAGGTCATTGGAATTAATTCTGCGAAAGCGCAGAGCGGGGAAGGCCTCGGGTTTGCAATCCCGATCAATACAGCAAAACCGATTGTCGATGAAATCAAAACAAAGGGAGAATTCAAACGCTCCTATATCGGAATCAAGGGGGCCAGCGTTTCCGACTACCTGCAGGCTTATCCGGACGCAAAGCTCGGAACCGAAACCGGTGTGTTTATCGTTCAAATCTACACTGACTCTCCGGCTGCTAAGGCCGGCTTAAGAGAGGGAGATATCATTACCGGTTTGGAAGACAAAAAGATCAACACCATGACACAGCTCATCAGCGGATTATTCAAATACAGACCGGGAGACTCGGTTAAGCTGACAGTCATCAGGGATCAGAGGGAAATGAGCGTAACTGTGTCTCTTACATCGATGGACGAAACACCGGAGTTGCCGGAATCGCAGCAGACACCGCAGTAAGGGAGAAGCATGAATATCACAGTCATATGTATCGGAAAGCTGAAAGAAAAATACTGGACGGAGGCCGTGCAGGAATACAGCAAACGTCTGAGCAAATATTGTACATTGTCAATAAACGAACTGAAAGAAGAGAAAGCTCCCGAGAACGCCTCAGCAGCGGATGAACTCGCGGTAAAAGAGGCGGAAGGAAAGAGCATTCTGAGACAGATAAAGAAAGAGGCATACGTCATTGCCCTGGAGATTCAGGGCAATGAGCTGACCTCGGAGGCCTTGTCGGAGAAAGTTGCATCTTTGGGGATTTCAGGGAAAAGCGATCTGGCGTTTCTCATCGGCGGATCTCTTGGACTTTCGGATGAAGTGCTGGCAAGGGCGAATTTCAGGCTATCCTTTTCAAAGATGACCTTCCCCCACCAGATGATGCGTGTAATTCTGCTGGAGCAGATTTACAGGAGCTTCAAGATCATGAGAAACGAAACCTACCATAAATGACAGCATTTTCGACATGGAAAAAGACTCTGACAGTGCATCAGGAGCTGCCAGGGTCTTAATTTTTGAGCAGTTATATTTTTGCTGCCTTTCGATTTTTTTTCATTTGAGTCATTCTGCTGTCGGCAAGCGTGTAAAGTGATTCGATATTGCAGCTGCCTTCCACGAAGGTAGCGTTTCCGTAACTGAAGGAGGGGATAAAATCACTGGTGAACTTGCCTTTCAGCTCCATCAATTCTGCTCGTGCTTCTTCCAGCATGTGATTCAAATACAGAGTATCCCCCTGGATGATGGCGGCAAATTCATCTCCGCCATATCGTCCGCAAAGATCATTTCTGCCAAGATGTCTGCGTAAAATTTCAGAGAAGCCCGCTACGATCTCATCGCCGAATTGATGGCCGTACTTATCGTTTGCGGATTTCAGGTCATCCAGATCTATCAGCACAAAATGCAGATTCGGCGCATCCTTGGACGGGTCGCTCAGCAGCTTTTCAGCCTCCCGCACAAAGTTTTCTCTGTTCAGCATTTGCGATATGCGGTCATACTGAGTCAGAGAAAGGAGCTCATTATATAGTTTTTGATGATTGATCACGATACTGATTTGGATGGACATATACTCCAGAGTATAAATATCCTGTTCCACAAATATGTCGTTTTGATCTCCGTCTACACATAACACGCCGACAAGCTCTCCGTTGATGTGAAGGGGTGAGGCCACCTCGGACCGTATGACAATGTCCGGATACCCCGAAGCCAGGGAGGCTTCTTTTTTTACAAGCTCCTCGATCCGGTTCATGATAACCGTCTGATCCATCTTCCCTTTGGTAGCGAGATACAGGAAAAGCTCCTCAGGCTTGAGCCTGAGTTTACTGATTTCGGGACTGAATCCGATAGAGGCTTTTGGAGCCAGCAGGCCGTCTGAATTCAAGAGCAGGATGCTGCCGAATTTCGCTTTCGGGATAAGCTTCAGGCAGGTTTCCAGAATATACGGATATATGTCTGCCGAATTTTGAGCGTTTACGACCTTGCCGGCGATCTTTAAGGAGGCGTCTCTTATATTGATCAGCCGGTTTTTTTCATTTTTATCAATTGAATTTTTACGGTGTGAGTGTATCAATAGTATAGCAAGTATCACGATAATAGTGATGAAAATGTATCTATCCATTTCAACCTTTCCCGCAGGATTCTTTCCTGCCTGCATTCATTGATTTGATTACGCGTACATTTTACCACGAATCAGTCAGATCTCCAATTCTTTTGACAGGGAAAAGCTGAAACAGAAAACAAAATGAATGCCGGCACAAGCAATTGGGTAAAAAAAATGGTATAATCCCATTATTGAAGGAATCGTTGCCAAAGAAACCGCTGCTCCAAACGGGACGGCATAGAAGAAAATCGGAGATCAAAAATGCTGGAATATCGAAACGATTCGGATGTGCTGATTGTTGTGCTGCACGAAATCTATGGAATCAATGACCATATCACAGGTGTTTGCCAACGCCTGGACGAATCGGGTTATGATGTCATTTGTCCTGACCTGCTTGTCGGCAAACCTGCATTTGACTATACCCGGGAGGAAGAAGCCTATCGGTATTTCATGAATTTTGTGGGTTTGGAAGCTTCTGTGAAAAAGATCGCCTTTCTGCTGCGTCAAGAGGAAAAAGCGTACCGGCAAATCTTTTTGCTGGGTTTCAGCGTTGGCGCCACGATTGCATGGCTGTGCAGCGGAGACCCGGCAAAATGCAGCGGTGTTTTTCCTTACTGCGGCAGTTACAATAAATTGAGCGGTGTAGTTGGCTGCTATGGCTCAAGGATACGGGACTATACCCAGTTGGTTCCAAGCTGTCCGGTACTGCTGCTGTTTCCGGAAGAAGAAAAATCCTTTGATCCCTATATGCTGCAGAAAGAATTGAGTAAAAAAGAACGGACAGAGGTGCATATTTTGAAAGGAAAGCACGGATTTGCCGATCCGTATTGCACAAATTATAATGAAGCGTCTTTCTTTCAAGCAGAGCAGATTACAACGGAATTT
Source organism: Eubacteriales bacterium (assembly GCA_028691625.1). GTDB lineage: Bacteria > Bacillota > Clostridia > Peptostreptococcales > Anaerovoracaceae > Anoxybacterium. Next base: position 2,991 of record JAQUYZ010000024.1, on the reverse strand, counting down.
CTGGATCGGATCAAGGAGGTAAATTTATGAAACGGTTACTGAGGCTGCAAAGCCAACTTCTGAGAGAAATTGAGAAATATGAAGGGCTGGTGTCAATGCGAGACAAGCCGATTGATTGGGAGCGGGTTCATATGGCAAGCTGCGCAAGGCTGGGGTACCTGATGGCACAGGCGCGGGGAGTCGATCCGGAGCTGGCGTCCTGTGCCTGTGCCGTACATGACTACGGACGGATTATTAGCGGAAAGCAGGAAGGCCATGCAGAAGCGGGCTATCTGCCCGGCAGGGAGTTTCTCAGAACCACCGGACTCTTTTCAGAAGAAGAGATTGACATCATGGCGGCGGCGATCAATAATCACAGCAGAAAATCAGAAATCGGCACCCCCATCGAAGAAATCGTAAAGGATGCCGATGTCATAGATTTCTGCCAGTATGGCTTCGGCTTTTCCAGGGAAGAGCAGAAGCACAGGTACGAGAGGCTGGTTGACAGAGAGGGCCGGCTCAGATTCTGAGAAGCTGAGTTTCCGGCTTGTTCCGCAGTCCCATATTATTCAAACTTCTTCGTCGCATTGAGATATTTCCCTAGTATGCCGATATTCGCAAAATACATGGAGAACTTATCGTCCTTCTTTACCTGGATCAGCTCAGCCTCTACAAGCTTTTTAATATGCTGGGAAATCGTAGCCTGTGAATAATTGAAAGCGGCAACCACGTCTTTATTGCAGACAGAAGTTCTGTTCCTGTTGCACTGCATGATATACCGGTAAATTTTGATTCTGGCCGGATGGGCGAGGGCATCGGATACTTTTGCAATCAGTAATATTTCCTCTTCCTGTAGATCATCGGCTTCTTTTCTAAGTCTCATCGTACGTCTCCTTTTCATTCTGTGTCTGAGCTGTTGTCAACTGTGACATCGTCTATTTACAATGCACTTTAATATTATACCGATTCCTGATGCCTCCGTCAATATCGAAAGTCGACAATAATGCAAAAATATTTGCACCTGCCGGAAATCTGTGCTATGCTTTGAATGTGGCAACCCGGGCGCTGCAATCGAACAGTGGCAGCGGAATTAGAATGGGAGGGAGTACCTATGAAAGTAAGAGAGTACGAGTATATCATGCAAAAAGTCTTACAGGTAGTCGATGAGGGAGTCCATGTTCTGGATAGTGAAGGGAATACGATCATCTACAATGATGCGATGGCCCGTCTGGAAAAGATGCAGAGAAAAGGTGTTTTAAGGCGTCCTTTCATGGAAGTATTCAAGAATATGAGCGAAGAGGAGAGCACACTGCTGCAGGCACTCCACCATAAAAAGATCACGCTGAACAAACAGCAGACCTATTTAAACCGGGATGGCAAGGTAATCAACGCGATTAACAGCACCATACCCGTTATTTACAACGAAACTGTCATCGCAGCGATTGAAGTGTCAAAGGACGTGACCGATATCAGACGGATGTCAAATACCATACTCGATCTGCATAAGGAAAAGCTGGAACCGGAAAAAACAAAAGCGCATCGGATCAGAAAATACAGCTTCAATAATCTCGTTGGTCAGAATAAGAGGTTCCTGGAAACCATTGAAACATCGAGAAAAGCCGCACGAAGCTCCGCCTCAGTACTGATCTACGGTGAAACCGGAACAGGAAAGGAGCTTATTGCACAGAGTATCCATTTTGACAGTGACAGAAAAGACAAACCCTTTCTGGCACAAAACTGCGCCGCTTTACCGGAGAGCCTGCTGGAGGGAATTCTCTTCGGTACCGCCAAAGGAGGCTTTACCGGCGCAATTGATCGCGAAGGATTGTTTGAACAGGCGGACGGAGGGACGCTGCTGCTGGATGAGATCAGTGCGATGCCGTACGAGCTGCAGGGAAAACTGCTGAGAGTGCTGCAGGAGGACTATCTGCGAAGAGTAGGCGGCACAGAGGATATACCGATCGATGTAAGGATCATCGCTACCATCAACGAAAGACCTGAAAATCTCATACAAAGTGGAAAGCTCAGAAAAGATCTGTACTACAGGCTGAATATCATCAGCATTGATCTGCCGCCGCTGAGGGAAAAGAAAGATGATATTCTTTTGCTCACAAGCAAATTTGTCGAGAAGCATAATAGGCGATCCGGAAAACGGATTCGTTCCCTTTCCGAGGGAGCGAAGGAAAAACTCCTCCATTATGACTATCCGGGCAATGTCCGTGAGTTGGAAAACATTATCATGGCCGCCATCTCAATGGCCGATGACGAACAGGTTCTCACGGATAAGCACATATTGATCAACAACGAGGATAAGGGCATCATCAAGGAGGTCTATGACCTCAGTCAGGTCGGGATGGACTGGTATCTGGAAAAGCTGGAAAAGGAAATGATTGCATTGGCATTGGCCAGATACAGCGGCAACATTTCCAAAGCGGCAGGGTATTTGAAAATCAAGAGACAGACACTGCAGCATAAAATAAAAAAGTATCAATTGTAGCAGAGGTGCAAATAATTTTGCGTTTCGCATGCAAATATATTGGCATATATCGGAATAATCAGAAACCGGAAAGACAGGAAACGGAATGTTGCCTGTCTTTATTTTGCGTCTTTTCAAAGAGGCAGGATAAAATAACGAAATTAAATGAAAACACCTTATCAATTCCAGAGGCCTTCTTTTTGGCATGCGAATTGCTTTCACGTATATAGTATGATATAGCCATGCTGTTTCATACTAAGTACAAGCGGCATAAAATGATCTGATTTTCATTTATTTAATCAATAATAAGGAAGAGGAGAAAAAGAAATGGAAAACGTAAAGGTAATTATTTGGGGTCTCGGGGCAATGGGAGGCGGCATGGCCGATATGCTTCTCAAGAAGAAGGGCGTTGAAATCGTCGGTGCAGTTGGCCGAGGTTCAAAAATAGGAAAAAGCATGTTTGATTTCATTGATACGCCGCGAGGCAACAGATCGGATGTGATCATCGGCTCTCCTGAAGATGTCATTAAAGAAAA
>JAQUYZ010000023.1 GCA_028691625.1 Eubacteriales bacterium | reverse complement strand
AATTAAGGCCAGGCTCACATTTCTAGTTGATGTGGGGTTGGATTATCTTACCTTATCCAGAGCTTCCGGAACCTTGTCCGGGGGCGAATCCCAGAGAATACGCCTTGCAACGCAGATCGGTTCAAGCCTTGTCGGCGTGCTGTATATTCTGGACGAGCCCAGCATCGGACTTCACCAGAAGGACAATGAAAAGCTTTTGAAAACCCTGCGAAACCTCACAGATCTGGGCAATACCCTGATCATCGTAGAGCACGACGAGGAAACCATGTATGCAGCGGATCATATTATTGACATCGGACCCGGCGCGGGGATCCATGGCGGTGAAATTATCGCCCAGGGAACCGTGGAGGAGATCAAAGCATGCCGGGAATCCGTCACAGGGCAGTATCTGACCGGTGCACGAAAAATAGAAGTGCCAAAGACCAGAAGAGAAGGGAACGGGCAATTCGTGAAAATTCTCGGTGCATCGGAAAATAATCTGCAGGATGTGGATGTCAGCATTCCGTTGGGCAAGTTCGTCTGTGTGACCGGTGTCTCCGGTTCGGGAAAGAGCAGTCTGATCAATGAGATCCTTTTCAAAAACCTGGCGGTTCAGATCAATCGTTCCAGAATCAAGCCGGGCAGGTGCCGGGGAATCGAAGGGATCGACCAGATCGATAAGATCATCGATATCGATCAGTCTCCCATCGGAAGAACGCCAAGGTCCAACCCGGCCACCTATACGGGGGTTTTTACGCACATCCGCGACCTGTTTGCCCAGCTTCCCGAGGCGAAGCTGCGGGGATATGAAAAGGGAAGATTCAGTTTCAATGTCAGAGGCGGACGGTGTGAAGCGTGCTGCGGCGACGGGATCATCAAAATAGAAATGCACTTCCTGCCCGATGTTTACGTGCCTTGCGAAGTTTGCAAGGGAAAACGCTACAACAGAGAAACGCTGGAAGTGAAATATAAGGGCAAGAATATTTATGATGTACTGGACATGAATGTTTCGGAAGCACTGGAGTTTTTCAGGCACATCCCATCGATTCAGCGGCAGCTGGAAACACTGGAGGAGGTGGGCCTGGGCTATATCAAGCTTGGACAGCCTTCCACACAGCTTTCCGGCGGGGAAGCCCAGCGGATCAAGCTGGCGTCGGAGCTCTCCAAAAGAAGCACCGGCAGAACCATGTATGTTCTGGATGAGCCCACAACAGGCCTGCATTTTGCCGATGTGGACAAGCTGATCCAGGTTCTGAACAGGCTTGTGGACGCAGGCAATACCGTGGTGGTCATCGAGCATAATCTGGATGTGATTAAAACTGCCGATTACATTATCGATCTCGGTCCTGACGGCGGAGACAGAGGGGGAAGGGTGATCGGAAAAGGAACTCCGGAAGAAATCGCGAAGCTGAACTTCTCCTATACCGGAGAATTTTTAAAAAAGACTGTCACGCAAATTTAAAGAATGAAGACCGTTCCGGCTTTACGGGAGCGGTCTTCTTTGAAATACACGAATTCAATTAAACAAATATTTCCTTTATTATGAAAAAAGGTTTTACGATTGCAAAAAAATGTGATACAATACAATATTAAATAAGCTTGCTATAACTGGGAATCCAGCACACTGCAAGTCATGAACCGGGTACACAAGCTGACAAATGGTGGAATGATGGAAGCACGAAAAAGAAACATGTACCTGCTGATGATTCTATTGGTGTTTGCCTGGGGTTTGGAGTATATCTTCGCGAAGCAGGCATTGGCCGTCATGGAGCCACTGTCGCTGGTGTTTTTCAAGTATATGATCGGCCTTGTGGTAGCACTTGTTATTAAATTAAAAGCAGAAGGAAAGAGCCTGATGCAAAAAAGGGATATCCCGTTATTCCTTTTTTGCGCGATCTTCGGGGAAATCGGATATTTTTACTTTGAATACACTGCTATGGGATATCTCCCGGTATCGCTCGTTACAATCGTATTAGCCTTTGTTCCTGCCTTATCAATCCTCATTGATAAGGCTGTATTTAAAAAGAAGATAACCAAAAAAATCACCATTGCGATCTTTGTGAGTATACTCGGAATCGCATTGGTCATCGGAGTCGATTATGATATGCTGTTCCGGGGAAGGATCATCGGTTATTTATTGGCCTTTGGCGCAGTGATCACCTGGAACTTATATAATTTTCTGACTGCATCGCTGCATGACAGATACGAGACTGCGACGCTGACCCTAAACCAAATGATCTGTACAGTCCTGCTGGTTTGGCCTTATGCATTGAGCCACCTGCCGGACCGGCAGGCCGTCACCATGGGTGTTGCAGGCGGCATCCTGTATTTGGGGATTTTTAGTACAGGGATCGGATTTATTATTTTCGTAAGGTCACTGTATATTTTAGGGCCTGCTGTGACGGCTATATTTTCCAACTTCCTGCCGGTTACCACCACTTTTTTTGGATGGCTGATCTTAAGGGAAACGATATTGCCTGTTCAAATGCTGGGGGGAGCGATCGTAATCGCTGCAGGATATTTTGTAATTAAGGAAAAAGGACGACTGGAGGAATCATCTCATGATGGAACGGATTAATACAACTCTGCTAACGGATTTTTATGAATTGACCATGGCCAACGGGTACTTTGAAACCGGAATGGCCGATGACATAGCTTATTTCGATATGTTTTTTAGAAAGATTCCAGACGAGGGCGGCTTTGCCATTATGGCCGGCATGGAGCAGATGATCGGGCATCTCAATCATTTGAAATTTGACGAAAGAGACATAGATTATTTAAGAGGAAAGGGGATCTTCAGCGAGCTATTTCTGGAGTACCTCCGGAATTTTAAATTTGAGTGTGATGTCTGGGCGGTTCCCGAAGGAACCCCCGTCTTCCCGGGAGAACCGCTGGTCACGGTGCGAGGGCCTGTGATACAGGCCCAATTTATAGAAACCATTCTGCTTCTTGCGATCAATCATCAAAGCCTGATCGCAACGAAAGCAAACCGAATCGTGAGAGCGGCACAGGGTCGGGGTGTAATGGAATTCGGAACCAGAAGAGCCCACGGAGGCTCCGGTGCGGTGCACGGAGCGAGAGCCGCCTACATCGGCGGCTGCATCGGCACAGCCTGTGCGCTGGCAGAACGGGATTTCAAGGTTCCGGCACTGGGTACGATGGCACACAGCTGGGTTCAGATGTTCCCAAGCGAGTATGAGGCGTTCAAAGCATATGCGGAAGTATATCCCGAAAACTGCGTGCTGCTGGTCGATACCTATAATGTGATCAAGTCCGGAATACCGGCAGCAATCAAGGTGTTTCACGAGATGAAACCGAAGAAGATGGGCATCCGCATCGACAGCGGCGATGTGACGTATCTGACCAAGAAAGTCAGAGCCATGCTCGACAAGGCGGGGCTGAAGGACTGCACCATCGTTGTTTCCAACTCACTGGATGAATACATCATCAGAGACGTCATCGGGCAGGGCGCCCGTGTCGATACCTTCGGCGTCGGTGAACGGCTGATTACATCGAAGTCCGAGCCGGTGTTCGGAGGAGTTTACAAGCTTGCAGCTTTGGAAAAGAACGGCGTGCTGATTCCCAAGATGAAAATCAGCGAGAACATTGAAAAAATAACAAATCCGGGATTCAAGACTGTATACCGGCTCTTTGACAAAGATACCAATAAGGCGGTGGCGGACGTCATCACTTTGGATCACGAAAAAATTCCGGAGGGAAGCGAGTATGAAATCTTCGACCCGCAGATAACCTGGAAGAGAAAAAAGATTTCAAACTTCTATGCAAAGAATCTCAGAGTTCAGATTTTTAACAAAGGCCGATGTGTCTACAATTCTCCCGGTATCGATGAAATCAGGGATTACTGCAAAGCACAGATCGATACCCTTTGGGAAGAGATCCTGCGGTTTGAGAATCCTCATGAATTTTATGTGGACCTCTCAAAGGAGCTTTGGGAAATGAAAACAAAATTAATCGAGGAATACCAGGAGTAAGCAGACCGGATGTATGACCGGTTATATAAAAAAAGGTTGGGTGATCGCAATGAAATATGAGTTTACAATTACAAAAACATTGAATCCGAAGCAGAAACCGAATTCTGACACATTGGAATTCGGAACGGTTTTCACAGACCACATGTTTGTCATGAATTATACGGAGGGCAAGGGGTGGCATGACGGAAGAATCGTACCCTACGCACCGATCCTCCTGGATCCGGCGGCTGCGGTGCTCCACTATGCCCAGGAAATGTTCGAGGGGCTGAAGGCTTACCGTACAAAGGAAGGAAAGACCCTGCTGTTTCGTCCGGATATGAATGCCAAAAGGACGACAAGAACCAACGACAGGATTTGCATCCCTGCACTGGACGAGGAGCTTTTTGTGGAAGCGGTCAAAGCAGTCGTTCAGGTCGATGCCGACTGGGTGCCTGACAAGGAGGGCACTTCCTTGTATATCAGACCGTTCATCATCGCATCAGAACCGTTTTTGGGTGTCCGCCCTGCGAAGGAATACCTTTTCATGGTGATTCTCAGTCCGGTTGGAGCGTACTACAAGGGAGGTCTGGCGCCCACAAAGATTTTTGTGGAAGACGAATATGTCAGAGCTGCGCTGGGAGGAACCGGCTACAGCAAAATCGGAGGGAATTACGTTGCCAGCATGAAATCACAGGAAAAGGCGCACGAAAAGGGATATTCTCAGGTACTGTGGCTGGACGGAGTGGACAGAAAATACGTGGAAGAAATCGGCACCTCCAATGCCTTCTTTGTCATCGAGGACGAAGTGATCACCGCACCTTTGGAGGGGACCATACTGCCGGGCATCACCAGAGATTCCGTACTCCACCTGTTAAAGGACTGGGACGTCAAGGTCTCGGAACGTAAAATCACGATAGAAGATATTTATAAGGCAAATGAAGCGGGCAGTCTGAGAGAAGTGTTTGCAACCGGTACAGCAGCAGTTATCTCTCCGGTGGGAGAGCTTTGCTGGAAGGACCATAAGATCATAATCAATGAGAACCGGATCGGAACCCTTTCTCAAAAGCTTTATGATGTTCTTTCGGGGATCCAGCTTGGCAAAGTGGAAGATAGATTTGGTTGGACTGTTGAAGTGCCTCAATGATAAAAAGAGGAATCGATTTCACAGTCGTGGAATAGAGGAGACAAAGCTATGATTACAGGAGCAGAAGCAATTGTAAGATGTTTGGAGAATGAAGGGGTAGAAATTATATTCGGATATCCCGGAGCAACCATTGCGCCTCTTTATGATAAACTTTCAAAATCAAATATCCGGCACATTTTAGTCCGGCATGAGCAGCATGCGGGTCACGAAGCCAGCGGGTATGCCCGGATTAAAAAAAAGCCAGGTGTATGCATGACGACCTCCGGTCCGGGCGCGACAAACCTGATCACAGCCCTTGCAACAGCTTACATGGACAGTGTTCCCCTTGTTGCCATCACCGGCCAGGTTTCAAGTGAGCTGCTCGGAAGAGACGTGTTTCAGGAGGCTGATATCACCGGCGCGGCGGAGCCGTTTACAAAATACAGCTATCTCGTAAAAAATGCGGAGGATCTTCCGCGTATCATTAAGGAAGCGTTTCACATCGCTTCCACAGGAAGGCCGGGACCGGTATTGATCGATATTCCCGTCAACGTGCAGCAGCAGAGGTTTGATTTTGCCTTTGCAGGGGAAGTCAATCTCCGTGGATACAAGCCGACCATCAAGGGACACACAGGCCAGATCAAACGAGTCTGCAAGGCCATCAACAATGCAGAGCGTCCTGTGATCTGCGTGGGCGGGGGAATTTTCGCCGCAGACGGTCAAGGAGAATTGCAGCGCTTCGCCGAAATGCTGAATATTCCTGTGGTATCGACAATGATGGGGATCGGCGCAGTACCGACGCAGCACTCTTTAAATATGGGAATGCTGGGCATGCATGGAAAGTCCATCGCAAATCAGGCGATAACCGATTCCGATCTGCTGATCATCGTAGGAGCAAGGGTCTCCGATCGAGCGGTCTTATTGCCGGCGAATGTGGGAAAGAATACAAAAATTGTTCATATTGACATCGATCCGACTGAGATCGGAAAGAATCTCAGTACGCTGATACCGGTCGTGGGCGATGCGAAGGAAATCCTGATTCAGATCATGGAAGCAGAGCCGGACAGAAAATCCGAGGATTGGACCGATTTACTGAAGGCGAAAAAGGATAAGCTTGAGTTGGATTATGCCCCCAGGAGATCGGGAATCAACCCCAAGGCATTTGTGAATCTACTTTCCAAAAGCCTGCCGGATGATCATATTTACTGTGCCGATGTGGGTCAAAATCAGATTTGGTCCGCTGCAAACTGCGAAGTGAGAACAGGCAGATTCCTGACCTCGGGAGGAATGGGGACCATGGGCTATTCCCTTCCGGCAGCCATCGGAGCCAAAATTGCCGACCCTGAAAAGACTGTAGTCGCAGTATGCGGAGACGGCTCCTTTCAGATGCATATGATGGAGCTTGCCACCATCTGTCAGCACGGGGTGGACGTTAAAATTGTCGTCATGAAAAACAACAAACTGGGGCTTGTGAAGGAGATTCAGAAAAAGTCCTATAAAAATAATGAATGTGCTGTAGATCTCACCGGGAGCCCCGATCTCGTTTCCATCGCCAGGGCCTATGGCATACCCGGTCAAAGGATAGACAGTATGGATTCCGCTGACGGGGCCATTGCCGAAATGCTCAGCTGTAAGTGCGCCTACTTGCTGGAATGCGTCGTTGATGAGAACGAATCGTCAATATAACGGGGCACCGCTCCGTTGATAGGATTGGAGGATGAAAGTATGAAGCATGTTTTATCTGCACTGGTTAACAATTCACCCGGCGTGACCAGCCGGGTTTCGGGTCTTTTTCGAAGAAGAGGATACAATATCGATTCCTTTATCGGAAGTTCCACTGAGGATGAACGATTTTCCAGGCTGACCATCGTCGTCCGGGGGGATGATATCGTCATTGCGCAGGTTATGAGCCAGATGGAAAAGCTGGAGGATGTGATCGCCATCGAAGACATCAAGCCGGAAGCCATGATCAGCAAGGTTCTTCTTTTTATGAAGGTCAAGGCGGACGTCAACGACCGCGTCGGTATCATTGTAGTAGCCAATGCCTGCAACGCGAGAGTCATTGAGATGAGCAAGGACTATCTGATTCTTGAGGCGCTGGAAACAGAGGAAAGAATCAGCGAGATGATTGAGATATTCAAACCTTACGGGATTATCGAGCTGGTTAAAACCGGCGTAGTTGCAATGAAGAGGTAATATCGCCGATGAGAACGTAAACAGCGCTCAAATTTCGGTGCCCAGGCGTGTGCACCTTATCAAAGGAGGGTAGTATGAAACATACAATCTCAGTGTTAGTAGAAAATAAGGCGGGTGTCCTGTCCAGAATATCGGGGTTATTTGCCAGAAGAGGCTTTAATATAGACAGCCTGGCAGTGGGAACCACAGAGGATAAGAACATTTCGAGAATCACCCTGCTGGTGGACGGCGACGATTATATTGCCGAGCAGGTTACCAAGCAGCTCAATAAGCAAATTGATGTCATCAAAGTAAGGAAATTGGACCGGGACGAGATCACACGCCGGGAGCTTGTGCTTGTAAAGGTTAAGATGTCTGTGGCACAGCGGGGTGAAATCATCGATATTGTGAAAATCATGCAGGGAGAGATCGTCGATATCTCCCACACGACACTTACGGTGGAAATGAGCGACAAGCCGGAAAAGATCGATCTTCTGGTTGAACTTCTGTCTCATTACAATATCGTGGAAGTGGCAAGGACCGGAACCATTGCGCTGCAAAAGGGCGCGGAGATCGTTTAATCAAGGTATGAAATAGTAAGAGCCTGCCGTGTGTGTTCTCAAGGGAACACACACCGCACGGCTCTTTTTATTTACCTTACGTGAGAACACCCGTGGTGCGGTGCCTTATTAATTTACTTTGAAGGTTCTGTTAATGATTGTTTGTATGGTAAAAATATGATTTAATAGAAGCAGATAGGACATCAAATACATAGAGGTGAGAGCCAATGTCTGAAGTGGAAAACTACAGCGTAATCATCAACCGATCACACAAACGATGTATGCAGCATGGGGTAGAACGGAGCAGGGCTTTTCCCGAAAGGATTCTCAGAGGGAACGAGCTCAGACGATTGCTGGAAAAGAATGCGGAATTAATCATAATCGCAAGACCCTTTATCGAGATTCTGTATGAACTGCTGAGAGGTTCCGGATTTTCAATCTATCTCACAGATAAGGACGGAATCGTTCTAACCATTATCGGGGATATGAGTATCCTGGAGGATCAGAAAAAGACAGGCATTTTTGTCGGTACGGACATGAGTGAAAAGAGTGCGGGTACGAATGCCATCGGGACAGCGCTTTACGAAAACTGCTCGGTTCAGATTTCGGGAGAAGAGCATTATATAACGCCATTCCATATTTGGACCTGCTCTGCCGCGGTGATCCATAACGAAGCAGGGAATTGTATCGCATGCCTCAACCTGACGGGACGGTGTCAGCTGGCACATCCCCACACCTTGGGGCTTGTGGTTGCAGCGGTACGGTCCATTGAAAACCAGATGAAGGTGGAAAAAACGCAGAAGGACTTGCGGGAAGCCTATGAATATCTGGATACTGTTATGGATTCAAGCAAGGTGGGTTATTTGGCGGCAGACATCAATGGAATTGTCAAGGTGATCAACAATACCCTCTGCACAATGCTGGATCTCAAGGAAGAAAAAATTATAAATAAAAAGGCAAGCCGGATTCTGGACAAATGGGAATTCATATTGGAAGAACTGAGAAACGGAAACGCTTATGAGAACAGAGAAATTATTTATTTTGGCAATGAGAAAAAGAACCGGTTTGATTTAAGCGTATATCCGATCAAAACCAAAACGGACCAGATCACCGGGACGGTGGCAATCTTTAAGGATATTCAAAAAGTATATAATCTGGTAAATAAATATACCGGAATGTCTGCCTCCTATACCTTTGAGGATGTATTGGGCGAAAGCAAGGGCATCTTAAAATTAAAGGAACAGGCGAAGCGCATATCCAACAGCCCTTCTACGGTACTCATTCAGGGAGAAAGCGGAACGGGAAAAGAACTGATTGCTCAGGCCATTCACAACAACAGCGACCGACGGCATAACAGCTTCGTGGCAATCAATTGCGGAGCGATACCGAAAAGTCTTATAGAAAGTGAACTTTTCGGTTATGAAGAGGGCGCTTTTACCGGAGCAAAGAGGGGGGGGCATCCTGGAAAGTTTGAGTTGGCCAATGAAGGCACCTTGTTTTTGGATGAAATCGCCGAAATGCCCCTGGACATGCAGGTAAGCCTTTTGCGCGTGCTGCAGGAAGGCTGTGTGAACAGGTTGGGGGGAAACAAATGTACGATTACAGACGTCAGAATTATCGCTGCAACGAATAAAGACCTGAAAAAGGAAATCGACAGGGGCACCTTCCGTGAAGATTTATACTACAGATTAAGCGTAATTCCCTTGCACGTGCCGCCGCTGAGAGAAAGAGAAGGAGACATCGAATTGCTGATCAGACATTTCTTAAAGGCAAAAGCGGTCAAGTTGGGAAAGCCGATCCCGAAGGTGAAGCACGATCTGTATGAGCAGCTGGTTGGCTATACCTGGCCCGGAAACGTGCGTGAAATGGAAAACTGTATCGAAAACATTGTAAATATGGACGGAAATACTTCCTTCAGTTTTGAAACGGATCATATAGGGCACAGACAACATGCTTCCGTCCTGGGCGGACCCGAATGTGAGCTGTGTTCCCTGGAGGAATGGGAGAAAAAGGTCATTCTGAACTGCCTTGATCACTGCAAGGGAAACATTACGAAAGCTGCGCAAATACTGGGCGTGAATCGAAGTACGCTGCATTCCAAAATTAATAAATATAAAAAATAGTATGAAAATCCAACAGATGCTCCGAGAGTGTTGCAAAAATCCACACAACCGTAAAAATAGTGTTGAGAATTGCAACACTATTTTGTGCCTTGGATACCCGATCTCCTAAGATCGTGCGATTGCAACGCATCCAGACACAGGAAATATCTGGCACAATAATTGCTTTATATAATAGAAATTAATCTTATATAAAATGGAGGGTATTATGAAAATCAAAGGATTAGCAATGCTGGGAATCGGAAAAATCGGCTGGATTGAAAAGGAAGCGCCCAAATGCGGACCATTGGACGCTTTGGTGAGACCTCTCGTTATTGCACCATGCACGTCGGATATTCACACGGTTTGGGAAGGCGCCATCGGTGAACGCACCGACATGTTTTTAGGGCATGAGACCATCGGTGAAGTAATGGAAGTCGGAGATCTGGTAAAAGACTTCAAAAAAGGGGATACTGTTATTGTTCCTGCAATCACACCCGACTGGGGCTCTATCAATGCGCAGAGGGGGTATCCCATGCACTCGGGAGCTGCACTCGGAGGATGGAAATTCTCAAATTTCAAGGACGGAGTATTTGCCGAGCTGTTCCATGTAAATGAAGCGGATGCGAACCTGGCACTTCTTCCCGAAGGAATCGACCCTGTATCCGCTGTCATGCTTACCGATATGACGACAACAGGCTTCCACGCCGCTGAGCTTGCAGATGCCAAGCTGGGAGATACTGTTTGCGTGATCGGTATCGGACCTGTTGGCTTAAA
>JAQUYZ010000022.1 GCA_028691625.1 Eubacteriales bacterium | reverse complement strand
CGTACAGCCCACCGGCTGATTGCGGAAGAATACAGGCGAGATGGTTTCCAGGCTTCCCAGTCTGTGATGATCGATGATCTCTGTGATTTCGGCTGTCTCCAGTCCATCCACCGCCTGGGATTTTTCATTGTGGTCCATCAGAATAATCCGCTTCTTTTGAACATCCAGAAGAGATCTTCTGGAAATCATGCCGAAATAATCGCCGTGAACATCCAGTACGGGAAAATCCCGGTGCCTGACCTTCGCCATGACCCCTTTGACATCCTCAGTAAAATCATCGGTATCAAAGGTAATGAGATTTTCTTTTCTCATGAAATAGCAGATCGGTGTGCTCTGGTTGATCAGCCGAGCCACAATATAGGTATCATAAGGCGTGCTGATGATATGGCACCCCTTTTCCGATGCCAATTTTTTAATGGTCATGGAAACGGCAGCACCGGTACAGACGATGATACAGCCGGCGCCCATCTCAATGGCACAGAGCTGAGCTTCATACCTGTTGCTCAGGATAATGATGTCACCGGGATCAATGAAGCTTTCCAGCGTATCGGGATTAGAGGCTGCAATCAGGATTTTACCGTTCTCCACGATATCGTTTTCTTCTCCGACAAGCATGGTTCCGTTCAGAGTTTCCAGGATGTTTTTATAGCTGGTTTTTGCAGTGGCAAGGATCCGGTTATCGTAGATATCCATGTTGGCGGTGGCGATATCCTTGACCGAGATCAGTCCTTCCAGCCTCTTATCGGCGGTAACAGGCAAGGTTGCAACATTCTGGTCGCGCATCAGATTCCAGGCCTTTTTTAAGGAAATTCCGTTATGCACGCCTTCTGTTTTGCGAATATCGATATCCTTGACTTGGGTTCCGACATCCTGTATATAATCCGGAGCATCCACATGGAATTTCTCCAGCACAAATTTTGTCTCGTCGCTGAGATCTCCTGCTCTCTTCGGAATATGCTCAACCTCTGAGAGCTGATTCTTCAGATTTGCGTAAGCAATCGCCGAACAGATGGAGTCTGTATCCGGATTTTTATGTCCGATCACTAATACTTTTCTACTCATTCTCTTTTTCTCCCCCAATCCGGCTCAGGTCGTTTCGGGATTTGGTCTTAATTAGATTCATACCGCAACTCCTTGTTTATAAAGCATTTTATATTTTGGTAATAGGGTTTAAAGGCTGCAGGCAATGCGAGCTTCGTCTCCAGCTGATCGATGCCGACCCAATGGAGATCGGAGTCTGCTTTCTCAGAAGCTCCGGGCAGGGAAGCCGCATGATCCACCACGGCAAGATAACCTGTCATTTCCCACTGGATATGGGTGAAAATATGTTTTGCCTTTTTTAATTTTACAAGAGCCGGGCTTGTCAGTCCTGCAGAATGGAGAATTTGGGAAACCTCCTCCGCAGAAAGTTCTCCCTCGACATTGGGGAATTCCCATAAGCCGGCAAGCAATCCGCGGTCCGGCCTTCTTCTGAGCGCTGTTTTCAATACGGAACCTGTCTCATCCAGCAGGACCAGAACAGTTCTTTTTTCCACTTTTCGCGCAGGCCTTGCGCTCTTTACGGGGAACTCAGTCACACAGTTTTGAAGCCTGGCCTCACAAAGAAACGAGACGGGACAGAGCTCGCACTTTGGAAAGCCGTTGGGAAGGCAGACTGTTGCACCCAGCTCCATCATCGCCTGGTTGAAATCTCCGGGCCGCTCCGTCGGTATGATCGCAGCAACCCACTCCGTGAACTGCTTTTTTGCCGCTGCGGTGCTGACATCCGCCTTCTCCGCGGTTAGCCTTGCAACCACCCGGAGCACATTGCCGTCCACGCAGGGTACGGGCAGCCGAAACGCTATGGAACCGATCGCTCCTGCCGTATATTCTCCAATACCGGGCAGTCTGAGAAGACCCGAAAAAGAGGGTGGCAGACTGCCGCCGTGATTTTTCATGACGAGTCTGGCAGCTTTGTGAATATTCCGTACCCGGCTGTAATACCCCAGGCCTTCCCAGAGCTTCAGCACTTCCTCCTCATCAGCCCCTGCCAGGGAGGATAGATCCGGGTATGCCTTCATCCAGCGGTCAAAATAGGGCTTGACCGCCTCCACCCGGGTCTGCTGAAGCATGATTTCAGAGATCCATACTGCATACGGCTCGGGGTTTTCCCTCCAGGGGAGGATTCGGGCATGGCTGTCATACCATTGCAGCAGCGGGGAAACCACCTTAAATAGCTGCTCGTTCACTTTTGCTGTCTGTTTCATAGATTCCGTTCTCTTTTCCGTCAGCAACGCTGCTGAGCCGCTTGACATCATACACACATCAATTATATGAGTACATTGTAACATGACGGGAATATAGCGGCAAAAGAAATTTAAAGCAGCCGGGAAAAATGAAAAAGCATTTATAAAAATGCTTTTTCGCGGATTGCTTTCGATATCAGCAGATGACCTTTTTCGTTTGGATGGATCCCGTCTGCGCACAAGTAATAGTTGAAGTTCTTTCTATTGAAAAATCCGGATCGGATATCGATCAAAGGAATTTTTATTTCTGCGGCCAGATCTTCAACAGCTTTGCTGTACATTTCCTGCCATCGGTAGATGGTTTCGATCTCACCGAGATATGCCAAAATGTTTTTCCTGTTAAGTCCTCTGCTGACCCATTGAAAGTATCGCTTCGGATCGATTGGAGGCAGATTCAGCAGGATTGGCCTTCCGCCGTTCTGCAGCACCCGGCTGATGAGTTCTATATATTTTTCCCGGAAAAGGGGAATCGGTGTATTGCAGATATGCTGCCCCAACGGATCTTTGGAAATCTCCGCCCAGTTATAATCACAATCATTGCCGCCGAATTCCAGAAGGGTGTAGTCAAAGCGGTTCAATTCACTTTCGTGACGTTTTAAAATTTCACTTCCTATGGAGATGGTACAGCCGAAACGGGCAAAATTAAAAATGGAAATGTTCTGCTGTCGCTCCACGATATTTGCAAAGCTTTCCTTGAGAAGACTGTATTTGTTTTTGACCCTGTCAAAGACGACCCCCTTTGCCACGGAATCACCAAAAATGCAAACTGAATTTATCATCTTTCCATACCCTCACCTGAACCAAAATACCTTATAATGTAATAATCATTATTATATTATGCAATTCATAATATTTCAACACATATTTCAATATAGTTCACGGCTGCCCGTGATTTGTGTGATTTGCGGGACTATTTTTTCAGTTGAATCTTTGCCTTATTGTGGTAAAATTATACCGTGTGTAACAACGAAAAGACTGGGGTATTGAAATATGAAGGAATTAAAGGAACTGATAGAAAGGCTTTCTTTGGAACAACCCGCCGGCTGGGATAGCTTGCCGGACATCGAGTTGTACAGAGATCAGGTATTGAGCTATATGAAGCGTCAGCATTCGCTTCAGCCGGAAGGCGCGCAGCTTACGGGTGCAATGATCAACAATTACATTAAGAGCGGACTTTTGCCCCGTGCAAACGGAAAGAAATATACGAAGGACCACCTGGTTTATCTGACTGCGATCTGCTCGCTGAAGCAGGTGCTCAGCGTAGGCGAGACCGATGACCTGTTGAAGCTTCAGCCCAATATTGCAGATGTTCAGGGGTTTTATGAGGAATATCTTGTAACGATGGAAGAAGCTTTCCGCGAAACAGCGGAGCGACTCGAAGAAGATAATTCCAAGGAGCAGCTCGCTGCCACCGCGCTTCGGTTGGCAATTTCCAGCTATGCGCACAAGCTGGCCTGCGAAAAGCTGCTGGATCTGCTGAAGGAAAAAACCCCGACGGCAAAGGGCAAGAACAAAAAGAACGAATAAAACTGCCGGTATTACATTTTAACTTGCATCCTTCCACTATTTTCTATATACTTTACATTATTTTGCATATGTCGGATTATTGCATAAGAAAAGAATGGAGTGGGAAAAATGCTGAAAATCGGCGGGAACCTTATTATACTGGGCCAGCCCCTATCATCATTTTTACTGTGTGCTTTTATTGGACTTTGCGCCGGTTCAGCAATCGGCTTGCTAATCTGCCGAAGGCGAAATCTGCCTCGAAGTTTCGTATTCCGCATGGTAACTCTGATTCTGTTTTTCGCGTTTCTGGCGGAGGTGCTTGTAAACAAAATTCCTGATGCAGCCTTGCCGTTCAGCTATATCTCAGGGTTGTTCGTGGCAACGATGTTGTTTTACCTGTCGGGGAAGGTGTTTCATTATAATCCGCGTCACTGCTGCGAAATTGGACTGATTTCTGTAAACGCATACATGATATTCAGCAAGCTCGGCTGTTTTTTTGCCGGCTGTTGCCACGGGAATCCTTACGACGGTTTCTTTACGGTTGTATATACAGAAAACAGCCATGCATTGTTGCAAACTGTCCCGCTTTTTCCAATCCAACTCGTTGAGGCGCTGGTTCGTGCCGGTGTTTTATACCTCATGATCATACTCTATTATAAAGATTACTTCTATAGATATCGGATTCCGTTGTTCCTCGTTTTATTGGGGAACAGTTATTTTTGGGGAATGCTTTTCTGGTATGACGAAGTAAAGCTGATCAATCGAAGCGGAACTGATTATATTCTAATTTTTAACATTCTATTCGGGATCGGCACATTCACATGTGTAATCCTTCATTTGTCAGATAAAATGAGAAAGGAATTCAATAAATCGCCGCAAAAAAACTGTATTTCATGCGAATTGAGGAGGTTGGATAATGAATAAAAAAAGAAGACCCTGGCTGGTGAATGCTGGCATAACGGCAGTGGTAATCATAACAAGCTTTCTTCTAATGGGTGCTTATGATTCGTCTTGCGACAATATTGAAATTGCAGAGTTGAATTATGACTTTAATGACTTCAGCGGCTTTGACACCAGTATCGGGAATGCATCCCAAACCATTGTCAATATTGAGCAGGGAACGGCGGTGTCAATTCCGGTTGAAGTCGACCTGACAATGATGAATGATTACACATTAGATGCCGCCTATGATTGGAGCAGCGCCGCTCTCAGCACAGGCCCGGGATTCAGCGTGCCCGGAATATCCTTTGGCGTAACAAACAAAACAATTACAAGCGGAACGGCAACGACAACGGGTGCGACAATCACCTTTACGGCTGATTTGGAATTGACCGGTGCTGTTGATGCGGGAGATTATAACATACCAATAACCTTTAGTATCTATAACACAATATACAACCAGGAGTATTCGTTAGCTGATTCAATTTATCTCAATGTTTATGATTTTGAAATTGCAGCAAGCAGCCTTCCGGATGGGACGGTGGGACAAAATTACAGTGAAACCTTATCGCTGCGTGGCGGAACGTCACCTTATACATGGAGTGCAACCGGCCTGCCGGCTGAGCTGAGCATCAATAGCAGCACAGGTGTAATCAGCGGCATACCGGCTGCGGATGACACTTTAACGGTAACAATATCTGTTACTGATTCCTCAGCAACACCGAAAACGGCAACTGCCACCTTAGATCTCTCTATTTATAACGCACCCTTGTCCATCACGACAAACAGCCTGCCCGACGGAAGGGTTGGCACTTCCTACAGCAAAACGTTAGAGGCCAGCGGGGGAGAGAGTCCCTATACCTGGGATGCGACCGGTTTGCCGGCCGGGATGACCATAGACAGCAGCACGGGTTTGATCAGCGGGATTCCGACCGGGGCAGGAATATCCACGGTTAGCATAACAGTTACGGATAACGGCTCTGATACCAGCAACGCCAACTTAAATCTAATGATTGCGGAGAGGATTTCCGGCAACTCGTCAAACCGTTCACAGCAAGATAAGCCTACTGTAAAAGGGAGCATCATAGAAACAAAGACCAATGAGCCGGATCAGAACTCCGGGATTGCGAAAATTCAAACGATTACTAATACCACATTGGATAAAGCTTTCAATAATACCAATTACGATGGGGAAGGGAGAAAAACTGTCAGTATCCTGGTTCCCGAAAAAGAGGGCGCGAAAGGGTACGAAACTGTGTTTCCTTCCGGTTTATGGACTTCGGGAGATGGAAACAGAGCTGTCACAGTTAAAACAGCGATCGCAGAGGTTACTGTTCCGAATAATATGTTAGGCCGGACAGAGATCCCGGACAACCGGAATATCTCTTTGACGGTAGCATCCGGCGACAAGGCAAAGCTGGATGAGGCGACCCGGGCTCAGATTGGGGACAGGCCACTCATTGAAATAACCTTGAGCGTTGACGGAAAACAAACTTCCTGGAGGAATGATTCCGCACCGGTGACGATTTCCATACCATACACACCGACGGCAGAAGAGTTGAAAGATCCGGAACACATTTCGGTCTGGTATATTGACGGCGCAGGGAAAGCAGTGCCTGTAACAAGTGGAAGGTATGATGCGGCAACGGGGCGTGTGATCTTTAAAGCCACTCATTTCAGCGAATATGCAGTTACTTTTGTACAAAAAACCTTTGATGACTTAGGTCGCTATGCATGGGCTAAAAAAAGCATTGAAGTTCTTGCGGCGAAAGGCATTGTAACGGGCAGCACGGAAACTCAGTTTAATCCGTCAGGAAAAATAACAAGAGCTGATTTCCTTGTACTTCTTACCAGAACATTGGGATTGAATGCCCGTACCGATATCAACTTCAGTGATGTTGAACCCGGTAAGTATTATTACGAAGCAGTTGGCACGGCAAAAGAACTGGGCATTGTGACCGGTTTGGATCACAATACCTTCAAGCCGAAAGAGATGATATCGAGGCAGGATATGATGGTGATGGCGCAGAGGGCGCTCAATATGGTCAACCCGGAAACAAAAATTTCTGTGACGGACAATTTGGAACAATACGCCGACAAGGATATGATCTCCGGTTATGCCCGGGAGAGCGTATCCGGTGTTATCAAAAGCGGTCTCATCACAGGAAGCAATGGAAAAATCAACCCGCTTTCAAATACCACCAGAGCCGAGGCAGCAGTATTCCTATATAATATCTATCATGGAATGAAGTAGTCGAATCGCAACAAAATCAAATGAAGCTGTCGCACTGAAATATAATTAGTGCGACAGCTTTTTTCAAAATCCTTGTTTTTGCAGTTTGACTGCCTCTACTTCTTCAGCGACCCCAGGATCCCACGGATCAGGGTTCTGCCTACCTCTCGGCCGATGGTGCTGAATACGGCATTTGTGGCTTTTTCCATGGGGGTTTGATGGGTATATCCTCGTCTGGAAGAGTTCTTGCCGGTCAAGGTATCCCAGACCTGTCCGCCGAAATCGGAACCCTTGCTGCGGTCCTCTCTTCCGGTTGCGCCGGTTTCGGACTTTTGAAGGACCGTTTGTTTCCCTCCTTTTATCTCCGAACGATCCAGCTCCTGCAGCTGTTCAAACGCTGATGCGCGGTCCTGTTCCCGTTCATATTTTCCGCCGGAGGGAGAGGAGGCGATGATTTGTTTTCGTGTGGCATCATCAATGGTTCCGAACCGGCTCTGAGGAGGCAGAATGAAAGCCCGCTCCACAATACCCGGACGGCCTTCCTCATCCAGACAGGAGATCAGGGCTTCTCCCGTTGCAAGCTCGGTTATGGCAGTCTTTGTATCAAAAGCCGGGTTTGGCCGGAAGGACTCCGCTGCTGCATCCACGTTCTTGATTTCCGCAGGCGTGTAAGCACGCAAGGCATGCTGAATACGATTGCCCAGCTGATTTAAAACATTCTGGGGCAGATCCATGGGATTCTGGGTGATGAAATAGACACCGATCCCCTTGGAACGAACCAATCTTACGACCTGTTCAATCTTTTCCAGCAAAGATTTCGGAGCATCGTTAAATAAAAGGTGTGCTTCATCGAAGAAGAACACCATCTTCGGTTTTTCCAGATCTCCGGCCTCCGGAAGGGCTTCAAAAAGCTCGGAAAGCATCCAGAGCAGGAAGGTGGAATATAAGGAAGGACTCTGGAAGAGTTTGACGCTGTGCAGGATATTGATAAAGCCCCGGCCATCATATGCAGTTTTCATCCAGTCGAAGATATCAAGCTCCGGCTCGCCGAAGAACAGCTCTCCCCCCTGATCCTCCAACGCGAGCAGACTTCTCTGAATTGCTCCTATGCTCTGCTTGGATATGTTTCCATAGGTCAGGGTAAACTCACGGCCGTTCTCTCCCACATACTGGAGCATCGCTCTTAAATCCTTCAAATCCAGCAGAAGCAGCGCCTTTTCATCCGCAATGCGGAAAACGAGATTCAATACACTTGTCTGGGTGTCGTTTAAGCCAAGCATACGTGCCAGCAAAAGGGAGCCCATTTCTGAAATGGTCGTCCGTACCGGATGGCCGCCTTCCCCGAACAGATCCCAGAATTGAACGGGAAAGGATTCATAAGAAAAACCGTCAATTGACAATTGGGATATTCTTTCTTCCACCTTGGGATTTGGATCTCCCTTGACGGCAAGACCCGCCAGATCTCCTTTGATATCGGCAAGGAATACAGGCACGCCGAGATCGCTGAAGGATTCTGCAAGGACCTTCAGAGTGACGGTTTTCCCCGTTCCGGTGGCGCCCGCAATCAAACCATGGCGATTGGACATCTGCGGCAAAAGATAAACAGGCCCAGTCCCTTTCCCAATCCAAATCTTATCCTTTGAGAACATAGTGTTTACTCCTTTCAAAGCCATCGCACCAGATTTATTTAAGCTAATTATACTGCCGCATGCGGTCACTGTCAAAAGATACGCCGGCAGAATGTCATATTTTAACAATTCCCATGCTCCTGATGTCAGAAAAACTGCAGAAACCTCTAAAGGCACTGCAGCTTTTTCGTATCGAAAGGAGTATTAAAGTTTTGTCTTCGGTTTACCTTCTTGTCATTGCGATTTCTTCTTCCTCCGTGATATTGGAGTTCAAAGCAAATGACGGCAGTTTCATGAAAACCATGTAAACGATAATTCCTACAATAAAGGAAAATATGTAACCGTTTGCTGAAATGTTATCCAGCAGATTCGGCGTTCCGCCGTCGTAAAGGAAGACGGTATTTCCAAGCAACGGCAGGATAAATGCCGCGACCCATGCGATGACCGCTGCCCAGTTTACGCCGCCTTTGTACCAGTACCTTCCCTGATCGCCGGCATACAAGGATGCTACATCCATTCTTCTCTTTTTACAGATATAATAGTCTGCGACAAAGATCGCCGCAACGGGAGCAAGGACGATGCCGTAATTATTCAGCCAGGTAAAGATGTATGCAGCTCCGGATCCATAGATCCACCAGGGCTGCATGACGAAGCAGGCGATGATGCAGGTGATGACTACGCCCTTCTTGTAGGAAATTCTGCCCGGGCTCAGATTGCTGAACCCGTTTGCAGGAGCAACCACATTGGCGGCAACGCAGGTTGTAATGGTTGCGAGAATAACACCGATCGCACAGACAAAGATTACAAATGCATTGTCAACATGATAGAAGACATTGGTCGGATCAAACATTGCTTCTCCCATGGTCAGCTTTGTA
This sequence comes from Eubacteriales bacterium, assembly GCA_028691625.1. Taxonomy (GTDB): domain Bacteria; phylum Bacillota; class Clostridia; order Peptostreptococcales; family Anaerovoracaceae; genus Anoxybacterium. Next base: position 1,327 of record JAQUYZ010000022.1, on the reverse strand, counting down.
GCCTGTGCAAAGTATGCACCGATAAATGCCATTATGAACATCGGGATAGGCATGCCGTACAGTTGACCTCTGAACTGCACTCTCTGGGATTTTGCATATCTTGAAAAGTCGGGAATATTCAATGCCATGGTAGCCCAGAAAGCGATATTGCTCGTCAGACAGGCTGCAAATACATAGAACATACCGCCGTTGGCCTCTAATGCCGCCCAGTCATTGGGCTGAGACATGACTTCAAAAGCCCCGATGCCGGCGCCGTGAACCTGAGCCACGGACCATGCAAATAGCAATACAATTACAATGACCAGAATTGGGGAACCGATGTTCTGCACCCATTTAATGTTCTCGAAGCCATTATAAGCCACCCAAAGGACAAATAACATAAATAAGAAAAATCCGATTACCTGACCGACAACGACGGCAGGATTGCCCGGCAAGCCGATCGTGATTGTGGGATCGCTGAAAAACGGGATCAGAATACCCAGCAGGGCAGCAACCGCACCACCGCCAACCCATGCCTGAACGGATGTCCATCCGCAGGCCACAAGACCTCTCAATACAGAAGGAACATGCGCTCCTATTGCACCGAAAGTCAGTCTCGCGAAAATCGGAAAAGGAATGCCGTACTTTGTTCCCGCATGGGAATTCAGCTGCATCGGGACCAGAATGATAAGATTTCCTAAAATTACATTGAATACAGCCAGCCAGGGTGACAAACCGAGGGCGATGGCGGCCGATGCAAGGGAAAGACTTGGAATACAGATACACATCCCGATCCATAGGGCGGTAATATTATATGTAGTCCATGTTCTTTGAGAAATCGAACTAGGCTCCAGGTCTTTGTTATAGTACTTCGAGCCGGTTAATTCGGCGCGGGCTTCTTCCGTAAGCTCATATAGGCCGTTAAGTTCTACCTGGGTATAAGTTGACATAGAAACACCTCCATTTAAAATACGATAATTACATGCAGAATTCTCCCTGTGCGAGAAAAACCCGTAGTTATTGGGTTTTCCGCAGCAGGGAGCTTAAGAGAACCTAAGCAGTCTCATAGCTTATTGATACTTTGGGTGTAATAGTCTTCACATTTTCATGGAAAGTTTACCGGGCCGGCGGCGCCTCCTACGGTCTGGCAAATGTCAAAGTACACAATATTCATTCGACTTTGATGCTTAGTTTTCGCATTCTCACTACTATTGTAAAGATTCAATCAAGTTCACTACAAGGCGGAAATAAAACAAAAGTGAACCTAGGGTTTACTTTTGTACAAGGTTGGACGAAAACGCAACTCATGCATTCACATGGAGAAGGGAAGACATGAGTCAGTCTTTTT
>JAQUYZ010000021.1 GCA_028691625.1 Eubacteriales bacterium | reverse complement strand
TCTTGAAATGATGCATACCGCAGAAAACGTGACCCAGTGGGCGAAGACATCCACCGTGAACGAGCGGTTTGACCGGTTTATGAAGGAAATCGATAAGTGCATTCTCTGCTTCGCTTGCCGTCAGGCTTGTCAGGGCTGCTACTGCGTTTCCTGTTTTATTGAAAGAAAAGCGACACCCTGGGAGCAGATCGACGCGGATACTTCCACAAAGATGGCCTTCCATCTGACCCGGGCGATGCATCTGGCAGGAAGATGCACCGATTGCGGCGCCTGCGAAAAGGTATGCCCATCCGGAGTGAATTTCAAATATCTCTTCCGGGGCCTGAGTGAGTTTGTCGATGAAACCTACAGCTTCAAGGCAGGCACCGATCCAGAAGCGACGCCGGTCATGAACCGGTATACAGCCGATGATCCGCAGGTTGCATTTTTAGGGGGTGACACCATTGTCGGCTTATAAAATGGATAGGAGTCAGATGAAAGCCGCTTTGGCAGAGCTGATGAAAAAATACACCGTGATCGCTCCCGTGATGGCGGAGGATAAGCTGGTCTATGCCGAGGTAAACGAGGTCAAAGATATCGTTCTGGACAATCGGCTGCCCTATAAGTCGCCAAAGGAAGTGGTCTTCCCCAGAGTCGAAAATGTGATGCGCTTCCTGGAGAACAGAGTGGAGGAAATGCAGGAAATCAAACCCGTGCTTCTGGTTGGGGCAAAGCCCTGTGATACTGCTGCGATGAGAGTGTTCGACGAGGTATTCACCGGTGACAAAGGGAGATTTAAAGATCGCTTCTACAGCAACAGAAGAAATTGTCTGACCGTCGTAGGAATGGGCTGTCTGGAAAAGAAGCCAGGCTGCTTCTGCGAGGAACGAGGAACAGATCTGTCATTCTCACCCGATTGCGACGGTTTCCTGGATCCGGTTGACGGCGGGTTTGTTTATGAACCGCTGACCGGGAAGGGGGCAGGCCTGTTTCCCGGAACGGAGACTGAGCCGCTTAAGCGCCGCAGCCCGCTGACGGAAAAGCTTGTGATTCATGGGAAAGAGGCGGATGTATTTACCGCCATGCCTTGGGAGACCTATGCCGAGGGTTGCATCGGTTGCGGCACGTGCACCTATCTCTGTCCGACCTGTCACTGCTTCAACCTCAGAGACGCGGAGAACAAGGGTGTTGTCACCAGAACGAGAGTATGGGACAGCTGCATGTATCCGGGGTTTACACTGCATGCCGGCGGACACAATCCGAGAACAAAGAAATTTGAACGGTTCCGGCAGCGCGTTCTTCACAAATATCTCTATATTCCCGAAAACTACGGGGAAACCGCCTGCACCGGCTGCGGCCGCTGCATCCGTTCCTGCCCCGGAGGCCTGAATATCAAGAATACCGTATCCGATATCATGAAACGCTTAGAGGAGAAGAAGAATTCAGAGGAGGCAGAGAAATGAGTGACAACAATCCTTATCTCCCGTCCCGCGCTGTGATTCTGGAAGTGATTCAGGAGACAAAGTCGGATACACAGGATGTCAAAACCTTCCGGCTGAAGCTCGATGAGCCCTTTGATTACAGGCCGGGTCAGTTTGTTGAGTTCAGCGTTGCCGGGATCGGAGAATGCACCTTCGGCTTTGCATCCAGTCCTTTGATCAAGGATTATCTTGAGCTGACCGTCAAGCGAACCGGCCATGTCACAGAGAGTATCCATATGCTCAGCGAGGGAAGCACTGTTTGGATCAGAGGACCTTTCGGCAATTCCTTCCCCCTCGAAAAAATGGAGGGCAGCGACTTGTTTTATGTAACCGGAGGGCTTGGTCTGGCTCCCCTCCGTCCCATGATCGATACCATATTTGATCCGGCATACCGGAGCAGGTACGGCAGGATCAACATGCTCATGGCGGCGAGAACCCCCGGCGATTTCATTTTCTCCTATGACTATGAGAAATGGGCAAAGATGCCGGACACCGGGTTTTATCAGACCATTGACAGCCCTTTGGAAGGCTGGGATAAATTTGTCGGATTTCCCCACACACTGATCGACAGGATCCCCTTTCAGATCGATAAAACTTTTGCGGTTCTCTGCGGTCCTCCGCCGATGATCAAGGCCTTGTCAAACGCCTTTGTCCAGTATGGCCTGCCACCCGAGAAGATCTATACAACGCTGGAAATGCGTATGACCTGCGGCATCGGGAAATGCGGCAAGTGCAATATCGGTCACAGGTATGTCTGCATTGACGGCCCGGTATTTTCCATGGCGGAACTGAGCGAGATGCCAAACGAGTATTAAATCAGACAGAATAAAGAATGCTGCCCGTAATCAACAGGGATGAAACAAAAGGGCCTGCCTTAAAATGGGATCAAATTTTCAGGCAGGCCTTTTTTCTGTAAGATATCATACGCAAACAATTTTGTTTATTTTCTGCTGTTTGTGGTAAATATAAGTATGGAATTAGCACTCTACGGCAAAGAGTGCTAACGACGTCATCGATCAATAATAAAGAGGGAAAAAGAGGGGGGATTGACATGGCAGAGAAACAGGATTTTTATGAAGTGCTTGGTCTGAAAAAAGAAGCTTCTTCCGATCAGATAAAGAAAGCATTTCGGAAAAAGGCCATGCAGTATCATCCTGATAAAAATCCGGGGGATAAGAAGGCGGAAGAAAAGTTTAAAGAAGTGAATGAGGCATACGGCATTTTATCGGATGCGGAAAAACGGGATAAATACGACAAGTTTGGATTTGCGGGTATCGATCCGAACGCAGCCTTCAGCGGCGGCCGGGATCAAGGGCAAGGATTTGGAAATCAGGGAGGACCTCATTACCGGACATACGATAATTATAACGAGGCCGGTTTTGATTTTCAGAGTTTCTCCGGCAGCGAATTCGAGAGCATTTTCGGAAATCTGTTCGGCGGTGGATTTGGAAGCGCGCAGGCGAAGCCTCAGCCGAGAAAAGGAGCTGACCTGCTGACAGACATCACAATCACATTTGAAGAGGCAGCGTTCGGGACAAAAAAACGGGTGAAGGTGAACGGAAAAACCATATCCATTACCATCCCCGAGGGCATAGATAATGGCTCCAAGATTTCCTTGAAGGGACAGGGACAGCCCGGTGTAAACGGCGGGGGCAGCGGGGATTTGATTGTTGCAATCAAGGTGAAGCCGCACAGCAGGTTTACAAGAAAGGGTGCGGATCTTTATATCGATATGCCGGTCACTGTCACACAGGCTGCGCTTGGCACGAGCATCATCGTTCCGACATTGAGGGATAAGGTCTCATACAAGGTTCCCGCAGGCACACAGCCGGATACACTGTTCCGACTGAAGGGAAAGGGAATCAAGGATTTGAAAAGCAAGAAATCCGGGGATCTTTATGTCAGGATTCTCGTAAAAATCCCGACGAACCTTACGGAGCAACAAAGAGATCTGCTTGAAAAACTAGGCAATACACTTAAGTAGAATTGCGTAAGTCTAACGATAATAGATGAGAATTGGAGGAAAGCATACGATGAAGGATGTAACAATTTTAACGACAAGTACCTGCGGGTACTGCAAAATGGCAAAGGAATTTCTGGTGAAAAATAAAATTCACTTTACCGAAAGGGACGTCAATAAGGATCTCCAGGCACGCCGTGAGATGACAAGCAGAAATATCACCGGCGTACCTGTATTTCTCATTGGAAACGATGTAGTCGTCGGTCTTGATAAAACGAGGGTGCTGGAGCTGGTTGACCATCGTCTTGTTCAATGCGAAAATTGCGGTACGGCGGTGCGCATGCCTACCAAAGAAGGAAAAATAAGTGCAAGGTGCCCGAAGTGTAAATCTGTCCTCAATCTGTAATTTTAACCTGTTTTCTTCTCCCTTATCAAATAGCTTCTGCATTTCAACGTTTGAAGCAGTCGGCCGGCTGATCGAATAACCCGGCTTCTTCGATATCTTTACATTTTACAAGGATAAAAGGATTATTGACATATGACCAAAATAAGAATAAAATTTGATTGGGCATATGACCATAAAAATCTATTATTGTTAAGAAATGGAGTGGTAGAAATGAAGAAAATCGATTTATTAATTATTGGCGGGAGCGCAGGAGGTATCTTGAGTGCCAATACTGCAAGAAAGGTTTACAAAGACAAAAGCATAACGGTGATCCGGGATCAGAAAACAGTAATGGTACCCTGCGGAATCCCATACATATATGGGGTGTTAAATGACACATCGAAAAATGTGATACCGGATAAGGTAATAACAGACAATCAAATCGAGCTCATTATTGACAAAGTGATAACAATCAACAAAAAAGACAAATATGTCATCACTGAAAAAAATGAGGAAATATACTATGATAAATTAATCATCGCGACAGGATCTCTTCCCGCGGTGCCGGAGGTGCCCGGAAAGGATTTGGAAAACGTCTTCTTTGTTTATAAGGATGAGGCATATCTCAGAAATATTCTGGATAAGATGAACGATTGTCATGATCTTGTCGTGATCGGCGGAGGGTTTATCGGGGTTGAGTTTTCCGAACAACTCAGATTAAGCGGGAAAAACGTAACATTAATCCAAAGAGGTGACAAATGCCTCAGAAGAAATTTCGATCCGGAATTCAGTGACGAAGCAGAGAACTTAATGAAAGAAAACGGCATTGCGGTGAAAACAAATTCAAGAATCAAAGAATTGATCGGAGAGAAAAGGGTGGAAGGCGTTATTTTGCAAAGCGGGGAAACGATCAAAGCCGATGCTGTATTGTTCGGTGCAGGGGTAAGGCCCAATTCCGAGCTGGCGAAAGAAGCCGGATTAACAATAAAAGAAGATGATTCCATCATGGTGAATGAATACATGAGAACATCCGACCATGATATTTTTGCAGTCGGAGACTGCGCAGAGAAGGTGTGCTTCTTTACCAGGGAGAATGTTCCTATTTTATTGGCTTCAACAGCGGCACTTGAAGCGAAAGTGGCAGGATACAATGCTTTTAAAAACAAACTCACAAGAACAAATAAAGGAACAATCAATGCGTTCTCCACCAAAATATTCGGAAGAGCGTTCGGAGCAGCCGGATTAACAGAGCAGCAGGCGCTGCAAAATAATTTTGATGTCGTTACCGGCAGGTTTACCGTTATGGACAAACATCCCGGCAGTCTTCCCAATACAAGTTCGGTTCATATCAAGCTGGTGTTTTCCAATTATTCCGGCGTCATCATGGGCGGACAGATTTCAGGCGGGGATTCTGTCGGTGAAATGATCAATGTAATCAGTATAGCGGTCCAGCAGGGGATGACGGCTGCAGATCTGAATACATTCCAGGCTGCCACACATCCGCTTCTTACGGCATCACCGATTGCGTACCCAATCAATGCCGCAGCGATGGATGCGATCGGAGAAAGGGGACTTCAGGTCTAACGGGAGATAATCGAAATAAATAGTATCTTTGAAAGAGGGAATAATCGGCTGATGTCTTGAAATCAGCCGATTGTTTGTTTGCGGGGCATGCTCCCGAGCTAGTAATCATACAAGATTACCTCACCCTACCAAGGGGAAGAGAAGCTGTAAGCAAGGGCGCTCTCGGTGACGAGGGGGTCTGAAAGAAGCCGATGACGGTTGTGGGAACGGAGTAAAGCGAACCGGAAACTGGCGGTTATGGTGGATGAGCCTGCAAACGATGGTGAAGTCCAATACTTGGTGAACCATAGACGTTACAACGGTCGTAACCTGCAACAAGCGGAGGAGCTTAACCCTGGAAGCACTGTATCTGAAGCTGTAGGTAAATGTACAAGCGAAAGCAAGGCGTTTATCAAGGTGCAGTGTGCAGATGAGGTCGTAGTAGTGATAAAACTTAAGCCTGTGAAAGCGAGCAATCGACTGGAGGATAAAACTTAAGTGACCGCTCACTAAGTTGAGTGGACGCACCTGGGTCAAAAGCCTTTGAGCGGTGCGAAGGACCGAAGAAAATCCAAGTATACTGGAAAGTTGGGAAAACAGAAGCAAAGATGTTCAAACATAGGCGAAACTCCTATGCACGGTCATTTGGTGTAAACGAAATGATGCGTAACCATGGATTACAAGTATTTGCGAATTCTGAGGATAAGATTGTCCAAAGAGACTAAAGACGTCAAGGAAAGAGCGAAGAAGAAGTGATAGCGGAAGGGAAACCAGCAGAAAAGTATAGCAGGAATGGAGGAGAAGCATGAAGAAGTTGTACAGCCTGATCGATAAAATCTATCGACGAGAAAATCTGCATGAAGCTTTTAAAGCAGTAAAACGAAACCAAGGAGCTCCTGGAGTAGATGGAGAGACGGTTGCGGATTTTGCTGATGAAGTCGATGCAAATATTGAGCGTCTTCATGTGGAACTGAAAACCAACACTTATGTACCAAAGCCTGTCCGACGTGTAGAAATACCGAAGGCAGACGGAGGAACAAGACCACTGGGCATCCCAACAGTAAGAGACCGTGTGGTACAACAGGCATTCGTAAATGTGGTAGAACCTTACTTTGATCAAGACTTCCATCCGTCCAGCTATGGATACCGAAAGGGAAGGTCACAGCATCAGGCGGTTGCAAAAGCTAGAATGTTCATGAAGAAATATGAATTGGAATACGTAGTGGACATGGATTTGAGCAGGTGCTTTGATACGCTGAACCATGACCTGCTGATGGAAGCGGTAGCCGAAAGAGTGAGTGATGGCAGAGTACTGAGACTGGTGAGACAGTTCCTGGAATCGGGAATTATGGCGGATGGAGTATTCACCGCCACGGAGACCGGCTCGCCGCAAGGGGGCGTCTGCTCACCATTATTATCCAATATCTACCTGAACCGTTTTGACCAGCGCATGAAGGAAAAGAGCATCCGGATCGTACGTTACGCAGATGATATTCTAATTTTTGCGGGAACAAAGAAGAAAGCCGGAGATTACAAGGCTCTGGCGGTAAAGGTACTGGAAGAAGAACTCAAACTGACGGTGAACAGAGAAAAGACCCACCTGACAAGCCTAGAAGAAGGAGTATCCTACCTAGGATTTATCCTGAGGAGAAACTCAACAGTGATCGACCCCAAACGCCTGAGACGGTTCAAGGGCAAGGTGAGAGAAATCACAAAGCGGAACCAGCCGACACCCATGGAATACGTCATAAAGAAACTGAATCCAGTATTGAGAGGATGGCTAAATTATTACAGAATAGCGGACATAAAAATGCTGCTGCTGGAACTCATGAAGTGGATAAGGCGGAGACTAAGGATGATCAGGATGAAACAGTGGAAGACATACAAGAAAATGCACAAGGAACTGAGACGGAAAGGAATTAAGCACAACGGGGAGAGAATGAATGTAACGTTGTGGAAGAATTCAAACGTACATATTATTCATCAGTTGATGCCAAATGCCTATTTCAAAGAGATTGGGCTAATGGACATGTGCAGTCATGAGGTTGGATTGCTGTCAGGCGACAAAGTAGCCTGGTAAGGTTTTTCAGGAGCCGTGTACGGCAAACGTAAGCACGGTTCTGTGAGAGCAAAGAAAGTTGGACTAATTATCCAACTTTCTAGCTACTCGATTTTGGGCTAACTGTTCAGTTGTGGTTCAGCAGCATAAGGTAAAATAAAATAAATAACATTTTTATTCATATGCGAGCGAGGTGCAGCAGACTGTAGGCGACAGGCCTGTATTTAATTTCAACGTTACAAGCGGAGATAGGCTCATATCCCAGTTTAACGGCAATGTGTCGGTGTGGGTGCCATATACGCCAAGGACAGGAGAAGACGCCAACTCTATCGTGATATACTACATTAATGCGGCAGGGAAAGCGGAAGTAGTAAGCAACTGCGCTTATGATCCCGCGACAGGGACGATCATTTACGACGAATCACTTCTCGACGTATGCGGTGGGTTACAACAAAGTGGGCTTTGACGATGTATCTGCAAATTCATGGTACGGCGACGCGGTAGAATTTATCGCAGCCCGCGAAATCACAACAGGCACGGAAAATGGAAGCTTTAATCCGAAAGAAAAGCTTACCCGGGGTCAGTTCATTGTAATGCTGATGAAGGCTTATGGAATAAAGCTTATACAGCTTCGTTAAAAGACTTCGCCTTGAAAAGTCAATTTTTCTTCTTAGAAGCAACCGAACGCAAACAATACAGGATATTGCACTTTCGGTTGGCTTTTCAAATCAAGCATCCTTTGCAAAAGCCTTAAAAGAAGAATATCAATGAATGCCAGTCAGACCAAGAATATGAATGATTTGGAAATCAATCAAATGATTAATGAAAACCGCACGAATGGAAAAGTATTTATAAATGATTCGTATTACAATAATCCTATTGAATCCACGATTCAAATTGCGGAGCCGTTAAAAGTACTATACACAAGATATACAGGTGCATATAAAGGCAATTCTGACTTGTTCTCAGAGCTTTTTACCAAGGGTGCATGGAATTACATGATTTCCGGGTGGCTTCCGGACAGTGGGTATTTGCCTGATGACAGGCTTTGCTTTGAGTATTATCCACCGCAAGAAAAAGAATATGATCATACAAGGAGGGTTGTTGAGATATTCATACCGATAACCCCTCTGTAGGAAAGGCGGATATCAGGTGAAAAAGGTAGAGTTTCAAGAAATAGGGAATTATGAATATGATTTGGAGAGTAACTGGATCAGGATTACGATCAAAAGGGATTTGAAAGACGCTTTAATTAAATTAGATCATTTCAGCCATTGCGTTGTATTCACGAAGGAAAATCATGGCTTCAATTGTTATTTGGCAAGGATCGTTAATATACAAGAAGAAACCGGTGAAATGCTTATAGAATCTGATGAAAACCGGCTTGTGGGTGAGCTGGTAGACATTAAGCCCTATTTCCCTTGTGAAGAGAAAGCCGATGGCTATGACAAGGAGATCAAGCTGAAAGAAAAAGATTTTAAGCCGTTATTATTTAAGGGAAAACCGATAGCAAAATTCCATAACGCTCATAATGGTGGAGTTATTCAGTTTCAGGAATCGGAAAATGTTTCAGCAGATGCAATTACTCAATCCATTCAACAGATAAAAGAAGGAGCATTTTTGAGAGTGATATGGTGGTTTGACCGTTTTGATGATAAGCGATATCGAAGCCATTTAATGTGCAATCCTCCCTATGACAACGCTCCCAGATGCGGTGTGTTTGCCACAAGATCACCCGTAAGGCCAAATCCTCTGGCATCTACTATTGTTAAGGTCAAATCAAACGATCCGTATAACCGGAGTATTTCGGTTTTGGGATTTGACGGATTTGCCAACTCTATGATTCTGCAGGTTGTGCCATATCAAGAAATAGATATTTGCGGCGCGAAGGTTCCCGAATGGGTTGGTCACTGGACCGATTGTAAAGTATTCTATGATATTCCCGAGATGGATCAGTATTATGATATTGATAAAAATACAGCTTTTGATGAGATCTCAGACTATTATGAAGAATTGGATCGCAATGAGACTTTTGAGCAGGAAGACACGGACTTGAATGAAATTATCGTTGAGGGTGCCTCAATTCATAATTTGAAAAATATAAGTGTCAGGCTTCCGAAAGAAAAAATTACGGTAATAACAGGCATAAGCGGAAGCGGAAAGTCAAGCCTTGCTTTTGACACCATATATCATGAAAGCCAGAAGAAGTTTATGGATCTGATTGCATCAAATGCCTTCATGGGAACCGACTTAAGGGATTCTATGGTCACAAAAATTACCGGGCTGCAGCCTTCAATCGCGATCGAGCAAAAAAGTCTGGGAATGAATCCAAGATCAACGGTTGCTTCCGTCACAAAAATCGGTGAGTACATGCGACTGCTGTTTGCTATAATTGGGGAGCGGGTGTGCCCGAATTGTAATGAAATTGTTCCGGAGAATAATGTCTGCAATCGATGCGGTACGATTTTCTTCACGCTTACGCCGGCTGTATTCAATTACAATCATCCGGAGTATATGTGCCCAGTCTGCAAAGGCCTTGGATCGGAACTCCAAGTGGATACTGATCTGATTGTGACAAACCCCGAATTGTCTATTCTGGATGGCGCCTCTCCATGGTGGGGGAACCTGAGAAAACATAGAGAAAAGCCGAATGCCAACTGGATGAGGGGAGAGGTTCTGGCGCTGGCAATTGATATGAATGAAGATCTGGAAGTGCCTTTTAAAAATTTGTCTGAAGAATTTAAAAAACAAGTCTTTTATGGCAGCAACGGACGACTGGTGACACTGAATTATGAAAATGCAAATGGCAGGAGTGGGACGATTTCCAGACCGGTCGAAGGGGTGGTCAACATATTGCAGCGGTTATTGGTCGATCATAGCACGTCTAAATCAATAGATCATATCGAAAGATTTGTGGCAAATAAAAAATGCAGCAGATGTAAAGGCGAAAGGCTGCTTGAAGAGGGAAGACTGGTAAGAATAGGAAGAACAAGATATCCGGAAGCTACGAAAATGAACATTACTGCACTAAGGAAATGGTGCCACTTCATATATGGAAACCTGGATGAGAACAATCGGGAAAAATGCAGAGATATTTTAAAGAAAATAATCACAAGACTGAAAAAACTTGAGCAGGTAGGGCTTGGTTATATATCTTTGGATAGGAGTATCCCATCTTTGTCCGGTGGTGAGGCGCAAAGACTGAAAATTGCAAATCAATTTGGCTCGGGGCTTTCTAATATTCTATATATCATGGATGAGCCTTCAAAAGGGTTGCATCCAAAAGATTTTCAATTCTTGATTGAAGCGATTCAGGACTTGAAAAAACTGAAAAATACGATTGTTGTCGTTGAACATAAAAAAGAATTGATTCAAATGGCGGATTATTTGATTGAGATC
>JAQUYZ010000020.1 GCA_028691625.1 Eubacteriales bacterium | reverse complement strand
GCTGTATTTTTCAAGGTTGGTTTTGCGATTGTTTTGATGTTCTTCATGATGTATCCTCCTTATTTCACGCCGGTTAGGGCTTACATTCATGACCCATATCCTGCGGAATCCTCATATAGATTACTAAAAAACAGCTGTGCTGTCAATAGAATTGAGCAGTTGAACCGATTATTCTCATAAAAATCGTTTATACTATAACTGAAATCCTCGAAAGGAGTGAGTTAAATTTTAAAATTTGAAAATGCATATAAAAGCGTATTAAAATTAACCTTTTGGGTTTTAAACCCCTTTAAAAAAATGATCGTGAAAACAGAATGTCAGGTTCATATTCATATCAACGACCATGCTCTTTCCATCCTGCTGAATGATAAGTATCTGGAGGAGTACGATTTTTTTGCCCGTTACATCGATGATATCAACAAAGGCGCTGTTTGGGCGGATCAGGATTTCAAGAGTTCAAATCATTTCTACAACCCTTATAAAAAAAAAGTGGTCTATACGGCAGGAGCAATGCTTTAGCTCTGGCGGTTGATTATTATGTCAAGGCAATCCATCTTTATAAAAAGCAGGATATGGCCACATCGATGTTCTATATCGGTGCAGCCCTTCACCTGATTCAGGATGTTACCATCCCTCAACATGTGAATATCCGACTGCTGGAAGACCACCGGCAGTTTGAAAATTTTGTCAAACGCTCCTATGAAAATGTAGATGCCTTTCAGGCACATCACGGAGCATATTTGCTGAGTTCCCTGGAAAATTATATGAAATTCAATGCAAGAATCGCTTTAAAAATATATAAACAATTCAATCACATCAAAGACGATGAGAGCAGGTATTACCGGATCACAAAATGTACCCTGCCGCTGGCCCAAAGAACGACTGCAGGAGCTATGATCCTGTTTTACAGACAGGTAAAAAAACGGTCTTGTATTAAGACCGTTACTTGCTCAGTTTGTGAATCAGCTTGAATAAAAAATCCTGAATATTCGATACGATGGTGGTGACCTCCAGGGTACCCCTGTCTCTCAGCTTATTGAGAACAAATTCTGATACATCTACCGCATAGATATAAACCGGCCGGACCTCCTGATCCTTTACCATATACGACGGAGTAAGATTTCCCGTCGCGATGGTATGAAGCTGAGTCGCCAGACATACGATCGTCGTAGCTTGTTTTGTATGTGCACGCATGGCATCCTGTACCAGGGACATATCATCGATCACATCCGGGAGCGGCCCGTCGTCGCGAATTGAGCCTGCCAATACGAACGGAACATTATTTTTTACGCAGGAATAGATCAATCCATTATCAATGTGCAGTTCTTCAATGCCATTTTTAATGGAACCACACCTGTTGATTTGATTGATAGCATCCAGATGGTGATAATGTCCGTTATGTTTGTTTTCTCTTGTATGGATATCCTGACCGAGGGCAGTGCCGTACAGAGCACCTTCCAGATCATGAGTTGCCACGGCATTCCCGCCGAAAACTGCGTGAGCATAGCCTTGATCGACGATGAATTCCATTGCTTTTCTGGCTCCGTCATTAAAGATCGCCGCAGGACCCAGCACCCAGATAATATGACCATGCTCCCGGTCATGCTTCAGCAGTTCGACAAGATTGTCGTAATCCACATCAAAGGATGTCTCTCTCGATCTCCCGCTTCGGAATGCAAAGGTATCAATTTGATTCTTCTCTGGATTGAAGCCTTCACTGTAAAGAAAGATTCCTTCGGAACCATCATCCGTTCTGCCGGTTATGACAATTTCCCCAGCCTCAAGTCTTCTGAATTCCTTGGCTTCCAGGCTGCCGTCCGGATGGATCACCGGAACGCAGTCCATTCTTGTCTGTGGTAAAAGAATCCATTCCCCATTTATTTTATAGTATTCCGGATACATTGATGTAGCATGGTAATGATCCGGTGCAACTCCTTTTATCGTTACCCGCCCGGTCGTTACATCCGGTGCATTTGTGAATTTCTCCAAGCTGAAATCCGGAGCTGTAAACTTTGGTATTTGAAACATGATAGGCCTCCATTGATAAATAATACCTTTTTATATTATCAAAATATTTAATAATATGCAAATATTTCTATCATATTCTTTTTAACCTTGCCGCAAAGCCCTTCAGTTCCATTCCTCTGTCTTTTTAGCCAGGACGGCCAATCTTCCGTTTTTCGTATGATAATTACAGGTAACAATAGTAAGAAGCTGATCTCCGTAAGCAGCCCCGATTCCGGTCTCATAGAGAGAGAGCTTTTTCATGTTCTGAACATATGCATTAAACTCTGTTTCCTCTTCGGTCTGCACAAACTGATAAAATTTAAAAACATCGTCTGTTTTCTTGTAAACCTGTGACAGGATCACCGCAATGATCTCATACCTTCCTTCTTCATAAAGAGTGTCAAACTGAATGGTGGGATGCTCCCGGTAAAAATCCTGATTGAGATATTCCGTCAGACAGCTGAACATTGCATCGCTTTTCATATTGTGTCCGTAGATGATCAGATTGGAGCTTGGCGGATCAAGGCTGCAGTTGATATCCAGAAAAGGGAGGCCGCTGTATTCGTAGTCTCTGTTGAAGTTCCGATGGAGATAAAATTCCTTGTCCTCCTTGTTCTGCATGACCGGATAATCCAACGGTGTATCTTCAATCCTGATCCAACCGATCAAATCAGAATTCTCTTCATATAAAATTCTGTATTGATTCAATATACCCCGGTGCTCAGTCTGCCCGGCATCAGGGATCGCTACTTCCGCCGCAGTCTGCTTTTTTCTGATCAACTCTTCCTGTTCCTTCCGGTCCTGAACACTTTCAATAAAAAACTGAACAAAGAAGATGACGCAGACGACAAGACAAAGAAAAGAAAGGGACAGGATGATCGATTTTAGTTTTTTCATCATTCATCCTACCCCTTTCCCCCTGTTTATTCCTTTTTTATTTGAAGAATCTAATCCATAATCATTTTTCTGCCAAGTACTGTTACTGCAGCCAAGGAGAGTAATCCCAACAGGAACATCAGCGTGAGAGGCGTTGAGTCCCCCGTTTTCGGCACATCGTCCAGACCTGCTGTGTCAGCACCTATTGCCGCATTGGGATCTGTACCGGGATCGTCAGCAGGCTTGCTTGCAAATTCCCACTGAGCATACAGAACCGTATCCTCTTTGATATTGAACGTGTTGCCCGACAGATACATTGTTCCTGTACCATCCGCCTCCGTATTCCAACCGATGAAGGTATAAGTTCCGGCCTTAAGCTCTCCACTGTTTCCTTTCACAGACACCTTGCTGTTATAGGAATAATCCTTGGGATCCGTTGGAGCAAAACCTGACAAATCGGAGCCTGCTGGCCAGTTGGGATCATAGGTTACCTCAAAGGTTCGGCTGCTGCTGCCACCGCCGCCACCGCCGCCACTATTCCCGCCGCCGTTACCACCACCGTTTCCGGAAGGAGAATAATTTACAACTACTACAGCTGCTGAGGATGCAATTGATCCCTGTTCCTCGCTCCCGGTCAGTGTCGCGATGTTGGTATAGGTTCCGTTTGCCGGCAACGTGTCGGTATAGTAGTATGCTACATTCCGATCAAAATCATCTGCCGGGACAAGTTCGCTGCCATTCCATTCCAGAAGGCTGGAAGTAATATCAGATGCTGTTCCATTCCGATCATAGAGATCTGATAAGCTTACAGATCCATAGTTGAGCTCGAAAGCATCATTAAAACTATAGCTGATTCTATAAATTACTGCTTGATTCAGCTCTGTCAGAGTAAGACTCTTGGCGAATCCACTTTCGAGGACGCTTCCGCTATATGGAGCAACTTCTTTTGTTACCGTAACAATCGGCCCTTCCGGCGAATAAATATTTGTAAATTCTGCAATAGCTTCCTGGCCTGCTGCAACTGATCGAGTTTTATCATACGCATTGTCTTCCGGAAGGAAGTGATCGGTGTTATTTTCCGTTATCGTATAGTCGCCGGGTTCAAGATCATAAAGTGTCACGAAAGCGCCTCCGGTGACCGATACCGTTTCGGAATACTCATCCGGTCCTGTTACCGTAAAATCAAATACTGTTTCGGGTATGATGCCCGCTCCGCTGACGTTCTTGATTATTTTAAGACTGCCATTGGAGGGTCCGTTGTAAGTGTTGATAAATGTGGCTGCTCGATTATCTCCATGTTCGATATCTCTTTCCTTCTGATCATCCGCGACACGATAGTATTGAGGAATATTAATTTCTGTAATCCTATAGTATTCTTCATCTACTACAATCTGCTCCTCTCCCTCACCAATGATAGTCACCGTAGCATAGGGAGTATAATATTCCCCGAAAGGCCAAGAGTGGTGATGATGACGCTCTTCTACAGCAAAAGTAAATTCAGCGGTTGATCCGGGATTACCAATTACCTCTTTTTTGATTGTTAAAGTCTTTGGCGGTTTTGTGTATTCATTTTCGAATTCAAAATGCCGATTCAAGTTATATTCACGAACATTTATCTTCGATCCGTTGCTGACCGGTTCATAATTATCCGGTACAGTGTTCTCCGTTATTGTATATTCGCCTATTGGAAGACCACTGATTGTTTTTGATCCTGTACCAGTAATCGTAAAATCATGAGAATAATTAAAAGGCCCCGTTAACGTAAATGAGAATGTCGCTGTAGTTTCCGGTGTATCACCGGTGATTTTCTTGGTAATCTGAATACTGCCCGTGAGTGGACAGGTACACATATTTGTGAAATTCATATTTACAGATGGGACAATCTGCGATTTTTCTATCCCGCCGTTTGTAATCCCATCAGTAGGTGATTCATCTCTTTTCGGCGGTGCACCGGGGTCAGTCATTGCCGGTGGCGACACAATATCCGGTGGAGTTCCGGGATCTGGTGGAGTTCCGGGATCTGGTGGAGTTCCGGGATCTGGTGGAGTCCCGGGATCCGGTGGACTGTCTCCATTCAGCGGTTGGTCAGTAACGGGCGGTTCCACCGCATCATCAGCGAAAACCATACCCGGCGTCATGGTAAAGAGCATGCACAATACAATTACAAACACTTTCCATCTTCTTATTTTGTTCATTTTATCCTCCTTTTCATTCATCTCGATTCATTTAGTTCGCCAAAACATATAAATTGCCAGACCAATTGCTTCATCAAAAGAGACGAAAAGATACAAGGAGTTTAACCCCATTCATGATTCTATTCGGTTGTCAAAAATCCCCTGTTATCTCATTAATCTCTTCTTAATCTTCATTAGTCCCTCCCCTCTTTGACAATATTATTAATCAATTCGACTATTGATTTCAAATCAATTAATGTTACATTTTCCTTGCTGAATACTTGAAATACAGCCATTTTTGACAAGTTTACCCCCAATAACATAAATGCTGAGCAGCTTTTCCCGCAGGAAAGAAAAAAAACACCCAGAATCTGAGTGTTTTTTTAAAAATAAATTTTTTATGGTTAAATTACCGTAATAAATTGCCGTTTCCGGCGATTACATTTGATATCCTGTTCCTGCAGCAGACTACTTCACGGGCTCCACGACCAGGTATGGCTGCAGCTGATATGGCTTTGGCGCAACGGCTCTGTCAGACCACATGTAGAACCATCTTTCGGCAGGATAGTAGTAATAGCCGTCCTGCCAGCTGTCCGAGGTATCATATGGGTCTGCGAATATAATCACATCATCGCCGATTCCGGCTGTCCCCTGGGTATCATATCCGATGATTGACTGCCAGTGACCGTCCCAATCGCACCATTCCACCATGATCGGTCTGTTGGCCTTCAGGTGGCCGGTGATCCATTTCACAAAATAGGAATCCTTGGCATCGTCTACCCATTTCTCAGTGCTTGCATCATTCTCCGATGCATACAAGGAGACAGAGTTAAATTTCCCGGGGAGATTTCCCCATTCAGCCGACGGTACGCTGGTATCGCCTTCCTGAATCAGATCACTGGCTGCATAATCCGCCTTGTAGCTTGTTTCAACTACCTTGAACCCTTTTACTGCATCAAAGAATCGAATCATATCATCCACAGAGGTCCCGTATTCAGGAAAGTTGTTTGCGGAACCCGGCTCCGAGCCCGGAACATCCAGGTCGACGCCTGCATTAGATTTTACTGCGATATCCCATTCACTGTAATCATCCACGCCGAAATGCTCGAGCACCATGAGGGCGGTTGCATTTCCGCAGGACCATTCCGAGGTCTGCTGGAAGGTTTTGAAGCCGCTGATGACTGTCAGTTCATCATCGGACTTCATGTTGTAGAAGTCAGGATTCACATAGTATTTGGAATCCGGGTGATCCCCGCTGTTGCCGTAAGCATCGGCCCCTCCCGCTTCATCGATATCTGATTTCGGTTCGATCATCTGGGGCTTTGCTTTTGCAGCCTTTGTTCCGTCGTCGTTCACAACAGCCGCTGTACCGCCACTGCCTGAAGTTTTCAGAATCTGTCCCGTGTAAATGAAATCGGGATTTGTCAGCTTATTGATTTCGATCAGTGTATCCATTGAAACATTGAGATCTCTGGCGATTTCCCACAGGGTGTCACCGGATTTTACGGTATAATCACCGGCAAAAACATTTCCTATGGAACAAGTCAGTAGCATTACGAGTGTCAATAAAATAACGAGATATTTTTTCATGTTTCCCTCCTAACTCCGGTACAAAGTACCCTGAATTGTCTAAAAATTGTGAATCATTGAATCCATTCTATCGAAACTGGAGCAAAATACAAGAATTAGTTTGCCAAGCAATTCATATTATTTTGCTTTTGTAAGAAATTTCTCTACTGAAAAGTAAAAATAAACCAATTCAAAATAAATTTTGAATTGGTCATAATAAAAAAGAATTTAAATCTAACACATCGTACTACAGATTGAATGACCGATGCTACTCTTTTAGCCCCATCTGCTTTCTTTTCTTCAAAATGTGAGCCTTGATATCCTTCGCGGCCTCTACCGGATCGTCTCCCAAAGCAACCTTTCCCCCTGTAAGCGCTTCCACATCCTCTGTCAGGAGCTTGACCAGTTTCGGTGCCCCCGTGATAAACGGAGTCGGGGAAAGATGGGTATAGGCACCGTATGCAACCGCAAAGAGTGCGTCGATGGTCGCTTTTTGCTCCATCCATTCCGGTGCGGTCACTGCAATCGGAAGATCTGATATATCAAGATTCATATGATCAGCTAACGCAGTAACCAGCATGGAGATCCTGCCTGTATCGGTGCAGGTTCCGAAGCTCAGAACCGGCGGTATCTTAAGCGCCCTGCAGACACCCTGCAATCCCTCTCCGGCCAGCTCAATCGCATCCAAATTACACAGGCCTGCGACTTCCAGGGCATGATTACCGCAGCCTCCGGCTACCACCAGGATATCTCCTTTAATCAATTCCTTCGTGATGTTGACCGTATTCCAGTCCTGGGGTCCGTTCCGCAAGGTGGAGCAGTTTGCCAGTGCTACCACGCCTTTGATCTGACCTTTTGCGATAACATCCACAAGGTTGTCCAAATTGTTTCCGATTGCATTTAAAACCGCTTCCGTTGAATATCCGGCGATTGCCTTCATTTTATGCTGCGGCACCAGCGGTTTGACCTTCCCATGACGCTTCTTGAAGTTCTCTATCGCAGCTTGAATGCATTTTTCGGCCATTTCATCTGCCTTTTGCGGGTAGTATGGCATTTCAATCTCTGTGCCCGGCACTCCTATGATTGTGCTGACGCTGATCAATGTCACCTGATATTTCTCGGCATATTGATCGATTGCAGGAGGAGAACAGTTTTCTTCCATAACAAAAGCATCCACTGTTCCTGTTGCCAAAAACGGCTCAATTGCAAGCCAGTTACCCATCAATCCTACAAAAACATCATCCACTTCAAATCGTTGCAGCAGCTCTTGGCCGGTTTCAATCGAACCGACGATCCGAAGTCCCTTGGCACCGGCTTGTTTCGCCAGTTCCTGATATTCGGGTTTTTTTGCTTTTTGAAGTGTTGCGACCCCGATCCAGGGCTGGTGCCCGTTAAAAGCAATATTAACATAATTGGGATCCATTATGCCCAGATCCACCTCTACTTCATGAGGTGTTGGAGTGCCGAACAGGATATCCTGTGTCATTTCCAATCCGATTTGCGCTGTGTAAATCGTTGAAAGGCCAAGACGAAGGGCTTTTTTGGCAAGAGATACATAATCACCGTCCACATTGGTCAGACAGCTAGCAATGGAATTCTCAACCTCATGCTGTACTCCGGCCGGATAAATATTCAGCTCTTTCCATATCGGCTTTCGTTTCACCGGTGCAAAGATCTCCACCATTTTGCTGCTTTCATCCGGAGTAACTTTCAATTCGTGATTAAAAAAATCTGCCAGTTGAATTGCCAGCTGATTGATTTCCTGATTGCTTTCGATCCCGACAGCGGCGCAGAGCTGTTTCAATTTTTCCTGATCCGTGATCTGATATGGCGTAGTTCCTTCTCCTGTTGCTTTCAGTGTCCGAAAGGCTTCATATGCATGATGGCCATACGTAGCCGCTCCCATGATATTCCGAATCAGCATATTTCTCATAGCCATTGCATCCGGTCCGATGCCGCAGATCCCTTTATCCGCTCCTGTTTTCTCGTTAATCCTGCAGGGACCGTTGGTACAGAGCCAGCAGCTCAGACCTGAAAGACAGAAATTGCACCGCATCTTTTCCTGAGGGTCCCATCTTGAAAATACGCTGGAAAGACCGTCATCCCTAATTCTGATAAGCATTTCTTCCACCGAGTCATGGAAGCTTACCCTTTCTCCCATCTTTTGTGATATCTTTTCCGTCATAACATCCTCCTAGAAATTTATTTATTCTAGTAGTATGTTCATTTTTATATGTTCTATCAGATATGATGTGTTTCTTACAGTTACAACAAGCCTTCTTCATTGATTCGATCTGCATAATCCGAAATCAAGAGATCTACGACACGGCCGTAGCTTTTCGTTCCGGCCTGCGCGTTTGCTTTTAAATATAGATTATTGACTGTCTTTGATGCGGATGTGAACAGAGAAGTACGTTTCAGATTTTGTTCTTTCACGTATTGCAACTGTACTCTGATCGGTTCGGGCAGCGCTTGATAGATTTCATTGTATTCAACAGAAGGCGCTTGAGATCTCAGTGTATTAAGAGTATAAGTCAAGCCATGAAACAGCCCGCTGTATTGAAAAACCAATGACGGTGAGTTTCTGCAAGCCAGGTAGGCAATAAATCCGGCATCCTCCTCTTTCATATATCCTTTAAAATGCGCCAGCTCATGACAGATGGTATAGGGAATCAAAAAAGCCGTCATATCGTTATTATAATTCGCTTCCATCGTAAAGGGAGAAAAAATTCCTTCTATTCCAAGATTGGACAGAAATTTGGAAAAATAAACAGGTTTCGGTTCCGGGTAGTAACCTGCTAAAGAGGACTCGCGCTTTCCAATCATCTTCATTGCGTTAACTGCTTTTGTTTCTATGTATGCAGCGCTTTCCGCCGTTAAAATGCTGTAATCCCATTCAGGCTTTTGTGTTAAACTGGTAAGCTCTTCGGCCAGAATCAAACTCAGCTTGATTAGATTCTCTTCTGAGGCTTCCTGATCAGGTAAATTCAATACTGTGCCAATGCTGTCTCTGGAATAGTTTATTGCACAGGTCATCGTATAAGCCAGCACCATGAAGGCTATATAGCCGCTAAATAGTCGAAACCATGTCCCGTACCGGATTCTCCCGAAAGGCTTTTGCCTGAGAATCATTGATATTCCTGCTAAGGCAAACACCCCGATCAGAGGCACAAGGATCAGACTGCTTATTTCAAAAAAAGAAAAATCCAAAGCGGAAAAAGCCTTTCCGATGGTAATCGAAAAAAACGGATACACATTGACGGCATACCACTGGGCAAACCCTTCGGTCGTTCTGGATAGCGTGATCAAAGTGAACGAAAGCACGAAACAAACAGCAGAAAAACCGAACGGTTTTTTATAGGATGAAATTGTAGAAAGTATTTTAAGCAAGAACAATCCCTCACACTTTACACCTGCAATATGATACTTCTATCATATCTGTTTTTCTGTGACGATGCATCCTCTAATAATTGGAATTGCTTGCAGTCTTACTTGTCTTTTCCGCATTGGCTATCCGCTTTGCTGTTTTTCTTCACAGAATGATTAGTCAGTTCCTTCCCGTATTCCACAGAGAATTGTGATGACGGGACATCGAATCGCTTTTTTCGCCCGGATAAAAACCGCTTCTGTACCATATAGCACCCTGAATACAGAACAATTATGGAAATTCCGGCAATTAACCCAGAGGTTTGGCCTGTAATAAACGGCATGCTGAGAATAACCAAAACGATGCAAAACAGCACGGTCCAAGTGGAATAAGGAAACCAGGGGATCTGACAATTTCCTTTTGGCGGACAGCCACAGGCTTTCCGAAACCGGATATGTGTTGCCATAATCATTGCATAGGTAAACAGAAGCGCAAATCCTCCGGAGCTGATCAAAAAGAGATAAACTCTGGGAATCAGGAGTCCAACTGCAAGTCCTGAGAGCATTGCCATACCGGAAAAAATAATTCCACGGTAAGGAACATCCTTTTTATCATTGAGCCATGACGGTGCCTGCTTTTCAGCGGCAAGAGACCGGATCATACGACCCAGGCCGAACATAGAAGCAAGCATCGTTGAGAGGATCGCTGTGATTAGTACGATGTTGATCCCAAAACCGGCCCAACCGATCCCCCATCTTTGCAGCGCGGCCACATAAGGGCTGTTTTCTTCACTAAGATCAGCTGTTGGTATCAGAGGAAGCATAACTGCGATTGATATTATATAGAAAAATACCAGAATGAAGATCGTATAATGAATCGCTTTTGGTACCGTTTTGTGC
>JAQUYZ010000435.1 GCA_028691625.1 Eubacteriales bacterium | reverse complement strand
CCGGAATGCTGATGAGCGCAAAAGCCCTGCTAATAAAAAATCCCCATCCCACTCAGGAGGAGATCAGGATTGCGCTTTCGGGAAATCTCTGCAGATGCACTGGTTATCAAAACATCATCGCGGCGGTCGAGGCTGCCGTTGATCAATAGGAATTTATAATACAAGGGCCGTTTCAAGTGTGAAACGGCCCTTTGTTTTTCAATTCTAACCCAGCTTTGCTTCCATCACTTCGATCAGCTCTTCCAAATGAGAAGTCACAGCTTCCAGCGCTTTTCTTTCATTCCGTTCTGCAAGCGCATTGTAGATCGCCTCGTGACGGACAGCTAAATTTTTAAGGCCCCAATCTGAGAGCTTTTTCGTTCCGATATAGGTCCATTCTCTTACATGGCATTGATTCCAAAGCCGAAGCAGCAGTATGTTCCGGGATACTTCAATGATCTTCTGATGAAACAGGGTATCAAGCTTGATATATAAATCAAATTCATTTTTTCCCGCCGCCGTCTCCATCTCCTTCATTACATCATATATTTCCTTAAGCTGCTCCTTTGTGATATTCTCTATCGCATACTTCATTCCCAGGGTCTCAAGACAGATCCGTACTTTGTAGGAATCCTTAACGTCCTTGATGGTATGCTCTTTCACAAAAGATCCCTGAAACGGTATGTTTTCTACGAGTCCGATTATTTCAAGCTCTCTGATCGCTTCCCTCACAGGAGATTGGGATACACCAAGCTCCTTTGCGCAGCGCGTTTCTACAATACGGTCCCCCGGCTTCAATTCTCCCGTCAGAATGGATTCCTTGATATACTCGCATATTTCATCCCGGAACAGACTGCGTCTTTTCAGCTTTCTTTTCGTTGGATCCTCTGCCATACAATCATCCCTTCATTTACCTTTTGCGCCTGTCGCTTACATAGGCAATCAGCAAAACAAACAACACGATGCCAAATCCCAGCCATTTTCCCGCGTCTCCCCAGCCCAAAGCAACAAGCAGATTCGTCAGTGTCTGAAGGAAAATGGAACCTAGAATAACCCTGAAATAGTTCCCTTCTCCTCCGTTCAGAGATACTCCTCCGACGACCACCGCCGCGATGCTTGGCATTACATAGCTGGAACCCATATCTTTAAAGGCTGTGCCCATATTTCCAATCAGAAGCAAACCGATCAGGCCTGCGATTGCTCCGCTGATGATAAAGGCAGTAAGTCTTACAGCCTTGACATTTACACCGCTTAAGTACGCGGTTCTTTCATTTGTGCCTACCCCAAAGAGCTTCAGCCCCCATTTGGTTTTATAAAGAAGGATCATTACGATCACAGCCAAAAAGACCAGTACGAACAAAATATTGGGGAAGATTCCTGTTGATTGTGCAGCAAGTGCTTGCAGAATCGGGGACGGCTTGCCTGTAATGCTCTTTCCTGCCGTATACACATTGATGATCCCTTGTATGATACTTGCCATCGCCATTGTTACAACCAGCGGCGGAAGCTTTACATAGGCAACCAACGCGCCGTTCAGGAAGCCGATCATAGCTCCTATTATCAGGGCTACCACAATCGCAGTCAGCAGATTTTCATTCTTTCCGTCCATGATCATTGCCGCCAGAATTGCGGTCAAGGTAGCGATAAATCCAACGGACAGATCCAGGCCTGCGCCTCCCGCAGCGATGACGATCATCTGGCACAGCGCGAACAATGCGATAAAAGAGGACAACTTGATTGTCAGAAGAACCTGCCCTACACTTAAAAAGTCTGATACAACGACCTCTCCGAGCAAAAACAGGAATATTATCAGCAGGAAAGCAATGATGGTTTTTTTGTTATTATGAATCATTACGCTGAGCGTGCCCTTCTGCCGGATGCTCAGGTCATTTAAATTATTTGTATCCATACTATCTGCTCTCCTTTCGCGTAGCGTTTTTATTTATATTGGAATACGCCATGGAACTAGCGATGGCCACAATGATGATCAATCCGCTGACAAGGGTCTGATATGCATTTGGAATATCCGCAAAAAATATGATCTTATTCACAAAGCTTAAAATTAAAGCTCCTACGATGGCAAGATAAACGCTCCCCCGGCCTCCTGTCAGCGCAATACCGCCGACAACAGCAGCTGCGATCGCTTTCAAAGTCATGGGATCTCCCATTCTTGCATCTCCTGATTGATTCTGCGCTACAAAGAACAACGCTGCCAGGAAAATGAATACGGAGTTGATGATACATGCCATCATCTGAACCTTCGCTGTGTTGATCCCTGTGGCATACGCACTGTCATTGCTGCTGCCGACCGCGTAGATATATCTTCCGGTCCTGGTCCTGCTAATGACATACCAGATCAGGCAGCCGACGAGCACCAGCACCAGCGCAGGCTGAAAAACCGAGCCGATGGCTTTGATGAACCCGGGAACACCCTCTGCTGCTTTGACATCATAGAAAACCTTAAACCATGCAACAGATTCACCGCCCGGAGTAGGTCTGATAAAAAGGGCCGCTCCGAGCCATATGTA
>JAQUYZ010000434.1 GCA_028691625.1 Eubacteriales bacterium | reverse complement strand
AAAAGGATGGGATTGATACCTCGAATATTTTTATAAGTGACCGTGCCCATATCGTATTTCCTTATCATAAAATTTTGGATGAGCTGTATGAAGCCGCCAGGGGCAAGGACGACATCGGCACGACGAAAAAAGGAATCGGTCCATGTTATATGGACAAGATCGAGCGCAGTGGAATCCGAACCTGTGATATGCTGGATGAAAACAGCTTCCGTGAAAAGCTGTCCGCACAGATCGACAGAAAAAACGATATTATCATCAAGCTTTTCAATGAAAAGCCAATCAATAAAGAAGAAATCATAGAAACCTATGTGGAATATGCAAAGAGAGTAAAGCCTTTCATCAGGGATACCGGCGTCATGGTTTATGAAAGCCTGAAAAAAGGTGAGAAGGTTTTGTTTGAGGGTGCCCAGGGTTCTCTGCTCGATGTGGATCTCGGCACGTATCCCTACGTAACCAGTTCCCATCCGACCTCCGGCGGATTTACCACCGGTTCCGGCATCGGAGCGGGATTCATTCAGGAGGTGCTTGGGATCACCAAGGCTTACACCACAAGAGTTGGAAAGGGACCTTTCGTAACAGAAGAGGACAACGAGACCGGAAGCAGGATCAGGGAGTTGGGTCATGAATACGGAGTAACCACGGGAAGACCGAGACGCTGCGGCTGGTTTGACGCAGTCGTCGTGAAATATTCGGCAAGAATCAACGGTATGACAGGGCTTTCTTTGATGCTCCTGGACGTTCTGGACAAATTCGAAACCATCAAGCTCTGTGATCAGTATGAATGCAACGGTGAAAAAATAGACAACTTCCCTGCAAGGCTTGAAGCCGTTGAAGAGTGCAAGCCGGTTTACCGCGAGTTTCCCGGATGGCAGTGCGATATTTCCGCATGCAAAAACTTTGAAGAGCTTCCGGTAGAGGCAAGGAATTATATCAAGGCCATTGAGGATACGACAGGTGTACCGGTCAAGATCATATCCGTCGGACCGAGAAGAGACCAGACGATTATCCGTGAGCAAATATTTTAATTCTAATAGTATTGTGGACCTGTCACCCATAATGTGACGCTTCCATGATTTGAAGGATCATCGCATGAATTTTAAAAGAGAGATCATCAAGGATGTTTATCTGAGAGATACCAACGTAGAAAACATCTTCATCAATGAGTATCTGACCCAGGCTCCCGGCGACTATGTCAAGGTATATCTGTTTGCTTTGATGTACGCTGATTTTGACATGCATATGAACAACGAAACCATTGCAAAGCACCTGAGCATGGAGGATGAGGATGTTCTGAAGGCCTGGTCGTATTGGGAGAAGATGGGCATCATCAGGAAGCATTATGAAAAACCGGGTGATAAATTCCGCTATAAGGTGGAATTCCTCAATCTGAAGGAGCTGGCCTACGGGAAGAAGCAGAAAAGCAAGAAAGCCGGCGCCAGTGTTCCGGATCGGTTGAAGGAGCTTATGGATGACGACACCATCAAAGACATGTACAGTGAGATTGAACGGATCACGGGAAGACTCTTTGATGGCAGGGAGCCGGCGGAGATTCTGTCCTGGATTACAGATTACAACGCAAATCCCGAAATGATTGTGTATGCCTATTCCTATTGTGTGAAGAAAAAGAATCACAGCAATCACAAGTATGTGGCCGCCATCGTCAAGGAATGGGTAAATCAGGGATTGAAATCCATCGACCAGATCGAGGATTATCTGGAGGAAACAGATAACCGTCACTACTTGTATAAAAGAGTCCTGCGGGCATTGGGCTTTCTGCGCAATGCTACAGAAGAGGAAAAACGGATTATGGATACCTGGTTTGACCAGATGGGCTTTCCCATCGACCGTGTTCTAGACGCCTGCAAGAAGACCACGGGGATTTCCAATCCGAATATCAACTACATAAACAGCGTACTGAAAGCATGGAATACAGGGAATGGTGAAAGATCAGCCGCTGCCCCGGAGGATGGCAAAGCCGGTTCGATCGCAAGCGTTATGAAGCAGTATGAGGAAGTAAGGGCCAAGAATGAAGCGGCCGCGGAGGATCGACGTACAGAGGTCTATCGTAGAATCCCGCGCATCAGGGAAATCGAGGAAGAGACAAGAAATATCGGCCTGCAGATTTCCAGAGTAATGCTTTCGGGTATGGGCGACGGAAAAACAAAGATCAGAGCGATGAAGGAAAAGGTGGATCATCTCAACGAAGAGAAAGCTTTTCTTATGACGGAGAATAACTTCAAAATCGATTATATGGATATGATGTATGATTGTCCCCTCTGCAGAGACACCGGCATACAAGATAGTGGGGATCGTTGCGTTTGCTTTGCCGAGAAGCTGGGCAGCATTCAAAAAATGGATTGAAAAGAAACGACGTAAAGGATATAATATTACTATTGGCAGGATAAGCAAAATCGTACTACAGAACAGAGCTGCATATGATAAAGTACCCCATCGCAAGATGGCCGGGAGGAAGCATATGAAGAAATCCAGAGGGCAGGG
>JAQUYZ010000433.1 GCA_028691625.1 Eubacteriales bacterium | reverse complement strand
GAGACCATAAAAAACGCGGCCGAAACTCTTTCGGATGTTGAGCTGACCTACCGCATCAACACAAAATCCGGAAAGCCCCGCTGGGTTAATCTGCGCAGCACCTATTTGGGCAGCAAAGGTGGAAAGTTGACTTTCCATGCTGTTTTTACCGATGTGGATAAAATGAAAACCATCGAAGAGGCAGAGAAGGAGCAGCAGCTGCGTTATCAGGTGGCAATCAAAAGCTCCGGGATCAATGTCTGGGAATACGACATTCAGTCCGATGTTTTAATGGTGGTATCCAATTCTTCCAGAATTAAACAGAATTGCTTTACGATTGAGAACTATATTGCGTCAACGGTAGAGAACGGATTTGTGAGAGAGGACAGTCTGGATGTCTTTTACCGTATTTTTGAACGGCTGAAAAAGGGCGAAAAAGAAGTAAGTGAAGATATCTGGTATAAGACCACAGACGAAGCAGGCTGGTGGTGCGAGCACGTCATTTATACGACCATATTTGATGAAAAAGGCACACCGGTCAAGGCATTTGGCGCCGGCAGGGATGTGACCCGTGAAAAAGAAGCGATCAAGAAATTTGATGAAGAAATGTCGTATCGGGCTGCCATGCAGGAAGCAAACATCGACTCCCTGAAAATCAATCTGACACAGAATACGATTATAGAAGGGGACAGTCCGTTCCGTGTGCTGAGTGAACTGATCAAATCCAATAATGCCGACCTGTATTTTTCCAAAACGGCGGACTATATTCTCGGTGAAAAAAACAAAGAGGAGTACCGGGCACTTTTCAGCCGCAGATCGTTACTTGGCTGTTTTAACCGTGGGGATTATTCCGTGTCCATGGAATTTACCCGCCTTTTTGATACCAGGAAAATTTACTGGGTCAAATACAATGTCCATTTAATGCGAAACCCGGAAACAAAGGATGTAATTGCCTTTGTTGTGGCAAATGATACTACGGATGAAAATGTAATGAAATCTATTATGGAAACCATCACCAGAACGGATTATGACTTTTTTGTTGTGGTGGACGGTACGACCGACAGCGCGGTCGATTATACGGTCAATTCCGGGAAAAAACTTTTTACAGAGGATCAGCCCTTCCAGGAGCGAAACGAAATGCTGATCCGACAGTCTGTTTGTGAGGAGGATGTCGAGCGGGTGGTTGAGGAATGCCGCATCTCCCGTGTCCTTGAAAATATTGCAAACGGTAAGGTACATAAATTTGATTTTAATATGTGGGATGAAAGCGGAAGGATTCGCCGCAAACAGGTGCAGCTTACACTGATTAACCAGGACAGAAAAGCATATCTGATGACGCGGATTGACGTAACTGGTGTATTTGAGGAACAAATGCGGCATCAGGAGGAGCTGGAGCAGGCGCTGATTTCCGCAAAACAGGCAAACCTTGCAAAATCCGATTTCTTAGCCCGCATGAGCCACGATATCCGCACGCCCATGAATGCAATCATCGGCATGACCGAGCTTGCCAGGGATGAAAAGAATTCGCCTAAAACGGATGAGTATCTAAAGAGTATTGATTCCTCCAGCCATTTTCTGCTGGGACTGATTAATGATATCCTGGATCTGAGTAAAATCGAAAGCGGTAAGATCAGGCTGCTTGAGGAGCCCTTTACCATGGATGAATTCAGACGCAATATAAAAACAGTCATCCTTCCGCTGATGGAGGTAAAGCATATTGAGTTTTCCATGAATTTTAACTGCAGTGCTTCGTGCATTCTAACGGATAAGCTGCGTTTTACGCAAATATATTTTAACCTGCTCTCCAACGCCGTCAAATTCACCCCCGAAGGCGGGCACATTGAATTTTGGTGCGAGCATATCCCTGACCGTGACGGGAAGTATGGGATGCAATGTACGGTCCGCGACAATGGTATCGGCATGAGCGCAGAGTTTCAAAACCACCTTTTCGAGCCGTTTTCACAGGAAAACAGAGATACGGATTCGACCGAACCGGGCACCGGCCTGGGGCTTGCCATTGTAAAAAAACTGGTCGAGGCAATGGGCGGCTCCATCCGGGTATCCAGTGCGATTGGAAAGGGTTCAGAATTTGTGGTGGAGTTCTATGTATCCACCGTGGAGTCGGATACGGAGAAAGAAAAATTATCTGCCTTCCGGGAGGTGGATATTTCCGGAGCACGCATTCTTCTGGTGGACGACAATCATCTGAATGTTGTGGTTGCAAAGAGCCTTCTTGAGCGAAAGGGCTGCATCGTCGAAGTAGCGACCAACGGCAAACGGGCCGTGGAACAGTTTTCAAAAAAACAGGAATTCTTCTATGATGCAATTCTCATGGATGTGCGAATGCCCGTCATGGGAGGAATTGAGGCAACAGAACAGATCCGTTCTTCCGGGCGGGCCGACGCAAAGTGGATCCCCATCATTGCAATGACAGCAGATGCTTTTGTGGAGGATCAGGACAAAACGAAAAAAGCGGGTATGAGCGCACATTTGTCCAAACCGATTGACCCAAAGCTGCTGTATCACACACTTTATTCATTTATTTAT
>JAQUYZ010000432.1 GCA_028691625.1 Eubacteriales bacterium | reverse complement strand
TTCTTATATCCATCCGTCAGTTCGCCTTCACCGGTCTTACGACGTGATTCCCAGCCTATTTTTTCTGCACCCTTTTTCAAAACCGCAGCCAGACTCTCACTTGGATGCGGAAGCCACTCGTCACCAAAGTTCTTAATGATTAATTCAATCGGATCAATTCCAAGTTTTTCTGAAAGGACATCCACTGCCTGTGACAATGCAAAGGCAATTTGCACATGTGCAATCCCGCGCATAACACCTCCGGGAAGCCGGTTTGTGAAATAAACGGTGTCCTTCAGTCTGATATTGGGAATGCTGCTATAAATTCTATGCACATTCTCTTTAATGATAAATTCACAATTGTATTCCGCACCTCCGAAATATGCTCCGGAGTTGCCTACACCAAAGAGGTCCATCCCTGTTATGGTTCCATCTTTTTTTGAGGCCAGCTTAATTTCCCAGGTCGTCATATTTCTGCCGTCGTGGAATTCTTCCTGATTTGTCATTTTGTACCTTACAGGTCTGCCGGTTTTTTTTGCAAGCAGCGCTGTTATTACAAAGAACACGTCTTCTCCCATGTTCCACTTCCCGAAATGCCCGCCGTTGTTACAGTTAATCACCCGGATTTTCGAAAGCGGCAGTTTCAGATGAGAATGGAGATACATTCTTGTCTGGTCGTTGTAATAGTGATTCGTCCAGACCGTAAGCTTTTCATCCCTCCAGTCGATCAGGCAGCCTCTATAATCCAGGCATCCATGTGTGGAGTTTCCACCGAACGTTTCTTTTATTTCTGCTGAAACATCAGCTTCTTTAAATGCATGATCCACGTCACCTTTATGGTAAGCAATATCATCCTCACATGGTTCGTGATGCGGCAGTTGATTGCTTTCCGGATTTAACTCGGGATGAAGGATTGATGCTTGATCGCTTTTACTTTCCTCCACTTCAAGAAAAGCGGTATGAATGTCCCATTCAAAGATGATCTGTTTTAACGCTTCCTCTGCGATTTCTTCTGTTTCTGCCGCAACAGCAACACCCATTTGATCCCCGACCCATCTCGCAGTATTGCTCAGAAATCTCCTGTCCCAATAGCGGGGGATGGTATCCCTGTGATAGGGCGTGACTGCCTGATCCGTCCATGCATGGGTTGTCTTTCCCAATGCTGATATTTCGGGGTCATCAAACCTGAGCACCGCAAAGACGCCGGGCAGGTTTTCAGCTTTACTGGTATCCATTTTTAATATTGAGGCATTGGCATAGGGGCTGTTTAAAATCTTACAATGGATCATGGTTGGGAATTTACCTTTTAACGTAAGATCATCAAAGTATGTAACTCTTCCTAACGCTTTATCTCTTGCATCAATCTTTGGCCTGTAGGTTCCAACGAATTTGTGTTCCTTTCGTGGCACAAAAGGTTCATACATCACTCTCCACCCCCTTTTTCATAATCAATACCGCTGCGTTTTCAACCGCTTTTTCGATCCCGTGATAGCAGCCGCAGCGGCATATATGGCCGGATAGCCCCTCCTTGATCTCATCGGGGGACGGATTCGGATTTTTATTCAACAGGCTGTGTGCTTCCATAATAAAACCCGGAGTACAGAATCCGCACTGCATTGCCGTACCAAATCCGGGCTCACACATTTCAACGAAGGAATTTACTACTTCGTCTTCCTGATTCAGTCCTTCGATCGTAACGATCTCTCCGCCATCCGCTTCCACAGCGAGCATCATGCAAGACAGTACCGACTCTCCGTTAAGCAATATTGTGCAGGCACCGCAGGCTCCCTGTTCACACGATACTTTAACACCGGTCAGCCCGAGACGTTCTCTCAGGAAAGAGGATAACGTCTCTTGAGGTTCCAGATCCCTTCCGACTGTAAATTGGTAGTCTCGACCGTTCACTTTAAACTGTATGATCTCCTCTTCCCGCTTTAATTCCTGATTGGTTTTTTCCATAACTTTACCCTCTCCTTTCGAGTATTTTTTTTAGCGTTCCGATAAATTTCTCTGTCTGTTCCAGAGTCCCGGTGCTTACACGGACCCAGCTTTTATAGCCCCAGATGGCCCCAGGCTTGACAATAAAACCCCGTGACATCAGTTGCTCATAAATCGCCTGCGAATCCTTCCCCGTATCGACAAAGATAAAATTTGTATAAGATTTTATATAATATAGTCCCATTTCGTCAAAGCCGGTTTCCATTCGTCTCATTGAGGCACTGTTCAGTTCCACCGTTTTTCTGATATGCGCTTTATCCATAATTGCGCCTAATGCTGCCTCCTGGGAAAGGCTGCCTGCATTGAATGTCTGTTTTATTTTCAGCATCGCTTCGATGATGGCTTCAGAGGAAACCGCAAACCCGATTCTCAATCCTGCCAAACCCGCTATTTTTGAGAACGTCCTGACGACAATCGTATTTTCGCGCTTTTCCAATATATCAAGACCATTGGGATAATCCTGATGAATACATGCATATTCATAATACGCTTCATCCAAAATGATGACAATATTTTCCGGTATATTGCTTAAAAAATAGTCCAATTTATTTTTTGTAATGAT
>JAQUYZ010000431.1 GCA_028691625.1 Eubacteriales bacterium | reverse complement strand
TATAGTGGCGGTACTGGGTTGCAAAGTAATGTGCTCCCGGAGAAACCAGCGGGAGATTGGTAATATTTACAATTTTTTTCCATCGCGCACCGGTCCTGTCCTTATCAAAGGGAGTCACGTCCTCATAGAATTCCGCAACCCGGCAGGTATGCGCGCAGGCGTTGAGAATGTATTCATTGTAAAACGTATTGAAGATTTTTTTCGTCACTGCTTTTTCCCTTTCCTTCTTCGGAGAGGCAGCAGCGATCTCTTCACGAAAAAACGTGTCCGGCACGATTTCCTCCCCGGCCATCCTCTCTTCCGGGCTTTCTTCATTTTTCAGTGCATCCTCGACCTCTCCCACAATTTTGTCGATTTTTCCGAGGATATCTTCAATCTCCGCGCTCTGTCCGTTTTCAATTTCGTCGTCTACTTGAAAAAGCTCGGATTGAAAGGTCTCCCCCTCGCTGAAGGTTACCCCCTTTAAAACAGGATGCAACGGCTCCTTGTCATCTTTTGTGGATGCGGCCGCAATAATCGCCGTTGTATAATTGTGGTATGAATTTCCTTTCCCGTCTATGTCCTGCGGCAGAAACCGAAAATAGCTCTCACCGTTTCCCTGCTTGTTGATCACCAGATTTCCTATGATAGTGTGGATGGTTCGTTCTCCCTTTTTCCCAAATAAAATGAGCTTGTATATGTAATCGCTCCTGTCAAAATACCTGAGATTCTGAACAACGCACCTGAGTGCTCCCTTGTTGTTTCCCGTCTCCACCTTCAGATAACCCTTGATCGGGGCAGCTTCACGGGCAGCAAACTGGCTGCTCTGCTCTTCCATCATCACAAAGGATCGGTTATACTTCACGTAGTTCATTTGTATCTTCTCCCCCTTCGATTGCCGAATTTGCTTATAGTTTTGCGCAATCATTGAAATTGCTCTCATAAATTGGTAATATACATATATGCAATTGGGATAGCTATTATGCAGAGAGAAAGAGGGGTGCAGTATGTGGGTTGACGGAATCATTGTAATTTTAGTGATTTTCACCATTGTTCAGGGTTTTCGCCTCGGATTCGTCCACACGTTTATCCACACGGTGGGATGGATTCTCGCCGTCGTTCTGGGGTTTGTATGGTATCCCCATGTCATTGATTTTTTAAAGGGAAAAACAGGATTTTACGGCTCGGTTCGCGGAAAGATTGCAGAGCGGATCGCAGAAAATACCGGGAACGCTGCCGACTCGGCTATGACCGGTATCCCGGAAGTGATCCGGGATCTGCTGGACAAAGCAATCAATTCGGCGGCCAACACAATCGCCGTTACCATGTCCGATCATCTGACTAATTTGATTTTTAACCTCATCGGATTTCTGGTGGTTGCTCTTGCGATTAAGCTGATTCTGATGGGTATCACGATGCTGTTCTCGAAAGAAAAGAACAGCGGCCTGATCGGCGGAGTGGACGGGTTTCTCGGTCTGATCGCCGGTGCTTTGAGGGGGCTTATTCTGGTTTACATACTTCTTGCTTTGATGGTGCCCGTTACCAGCCTGTCGGGAAGCCCCTTCCTGATCGAACAGCTGGACGGTTCCGTGCTCGGCAGCTACTTGTACGACAACAACCTGATCCTCAAAATGGTAAAGGGCTTTCTGTAACACAATCGAAACGAGGCGGGAATGTTTCCGCCTCGCTATATTTCGAATGGTACTCCGTCCTGCCGCAGGGTAACCTTTGGATGGAATTGATAAAAAGCCTCCGGGCGGAAGGTATGAATAGGGACAATTTCCTTTGGAGACAGTCCCTTGATTACTTTTTTGATCTCCTCTTCAAAGGCATGGCCGCTTGTGTGGAGATAGCAATCGGAAAAACCCCGGGATTTCAGGTATGCCTCCAGGCGGCGCTGGTTTGGTTTCTCCCGGTATGCCTGCCATTGGGAATAGATCAGTGTCCCCTCCTTCAGTCCAATCAATTTCAAGTCCGTCAGAGTCGACGGCCTGATCAGCATTACCAGCTGTTTTTGCTTCCTCTTGATGGCCCTTCCGGTGATGCGGTTTGTCCGGAAGCGTTTTGTGTATGTCTTCCCCAAAAGTTGATCCATCTTCTTTTTCAGCAGCAGTGGGCAGAACACCCGGATACCCGGTCTGAAAATCGAAGGGACCGGAAGGCTGCCGCCCCAGGTATCGCCGAGGCGGGCAAGGCCGGGAAATCCAGCAGAATTTATTCGTACTTTTTCCAGTTCATACATAAGATTCGCCGTATAAATATCCATTAAAAAGATTCTTCCGCAGGCCTTCGCCGCTCTGTAAAAGCTGATGATGCGATCAATGCTCTGGCTGGTCGGCTGGCATAAAACAATTCCATCGATGTTTTCCGTTTCCTGCTTTGCTACAATTTGTATGAATTGTGCCTCCAGCTCCTCCTCCGTCGATTCTGACTCTCCCTCACGGCCCAGCGTCGTTCCCTCGATCAGCAGAAGATCCGGTTCTTTTCCCGCCTCTCCGAGAAAGCGATCCAAGTACGCTCCCCGCCTGCCATGTCCACTGAAATCCCCCGTATAAAGCACCGTTTTT
>JAQUYZ010000430.1 GCA_028691625.1 Eubacteriales bacterium | reverse complement strand
GGGGCGGCCGGGTTCCTATTTGTTTGTCAAAGGAAACGAATCAAGCAGCTTTTATGATACTCCAATATCAGTCATGAGGGCAGATGCAGAAAAAGCCCGGATCTATCTGGCGATCAAGATCATATCCACGAAAACAAAAGCATTACTTATGGAAAATGAGAAATTGCGAATCAGAGGGCCTTACCGCAACGGAGTACATGGGATTTCCTCCATCATCAGCAAGAGGGGTAAAAATCAGAAAACGCTCATTATTGCCAAGGGAATCGGAGTTGCACCGGGCATATTAGCAGCACAGACATTTCGTGACAGAGGCAGTGTTGATTTCATCGTGGATACAGAGAAGATCGGCAAGGGGATCATAGAAGATTATCTGGAGGACGGAACGATCCGCTATTTGTCCTTGACCGATAAGGATACTGGGCAAAAGCTTGAGCGCCTGATGAGTAAAAACCGATATGATAATGTGCTTCTGCTGGTGTCCGATTATTATATCGAAAACCTTGGAAAAAGGATTAAAAAAATCCTCCCTGCTGCAGATCTCGCTGTGAGCAATAATTTCCGGATCTGCTGCGGAGAGGGATTGTGTGGTTCCTGTTCCGTTGACACTGCCAGCGGTGAAACGTTAAAAATGTGCAAATGTCAATTAAAGGGAGATGAATTCCTGAACAACGTTCCTCATATCAACTCCTCCGAATAAACGGTGACCTTGCTCTTACCGGTTCTTTTGGAATGATACAAAGCTTTGTCGGCGCGGTCTAATATTTGTTCCGGAGCCATACCCGCTTCCCATATCGCGATGCCGATGCTGATGGAAACCGGAACGAGCGTATCATCCTCCGGTTTCAGATTGAGGTTGGAAACCTCTTTCAGCAGCCATTGACATACAAACGAGGCATATTCCAGGTTGGCGTCAGGCAGTATGATTACAAATTCATCCCCGCCGTATCTTGCGCAGCAGTCAACAGACCGGGTACAGATCTTAATGATCTCGGAAACGGATTTCAGTACCGTATCACCGAAATGATGGCCATGTTCATCATTGATCATTTTAAAGTCATCAAAATCTATCATGACAAGGGGGAATGGTCTCCCGGTACTGATAGATTTTTTTATTTGCTGTTTCAGAAAACGGTCCTGATATCCCTTGCTATGAAGCCCGGTCAGATAGTCGGTTTCTGTAAAAATTGACGTCATGCAAAGCAGCCGGTATATGATCAGAGATGTGATTATGGTAATAATAACGGCATTGATCATAATTATCTTATTAATATCAGCCAATGAGGTACGAATGGAAGCCACAGAGACATCAACTCCGATATGTGCAACGGCATCTCCGGTTAAAGGATCAATGAGCGGCGTCATGCCGGTCAGCAGCGAACCCCACTCCGGATCATCTATGATCGGAGTATAGCCGGAGACCTTGCTGCTGTAAATATTCTGTTCCATTTCATCCAGATCGTCCTCGGATCCCAAAGGAGAATACAACTCGCTGCGCGGTGATTCCCCATCAAAAATATAGATGATTTTATCTTCCGATATGCGTTTACAGCAGTATAGAAATTTAACACCGGTCTTTGACCGGATTTCCCGAAAGAGCCGCTGCATTTTGGCGTGATAAATCACATCATAATTTTCAATATTATATTCTTCAACCTTCAATAGTCTTAGAAAATTGGGATAGTCCTGCTCCACAAGCTTCGCTACGGCGATTGAAACGCTCATCGCCTTTTCTCCTTTTTCCTCAATCAGCAAGGATTCAATATTGTCACTTAAGGAGAGGGCAGTAACGATTGATAAAACGGAAATAATAATGACCGCAACAAACAGACAGATTAACCTTGAACCGGTAAGTTTTTTCATCCGCGTTACTCCTTGGATTTAGCCGAATATACTTTG
Source organism: Eubacteriales bacterium (assembly GCA_028691625.1). Lineage (GTDB taxonomy): Bacteria > Bacillota > Clostridia > Peptostreptococcales > Anaerovoracaceae > Anoxybacterium. The sequence goes on along the minus strand of JAQUYZ010000430.1, from coordinate 651 downwards.
TTAAATTATACCATACTGAACAAACAAAAACCATAGAATTCGACGAAATAGAATATTATTTCCATCCGCCTAATATGATGATAATAAAAAAGGAGAAGGTAAAAAATATAAGATCTTTGGAAAGTTGGTGGAATACTATGGCAGATTCTGAAAAAATGAAATTGGTTTGGCTTGAATTGAACGGTTGCTCCGGAAATATCATCTCCCTTCTGAACGGTTCGGAGCCCAGCTTCCAATATATGATCACGGAAATGGTAGACCTTGTCTTTGACCAGGCTCTCATTCCGTGTGAGGGAGAGCGTGCGATGGATGTACTGTTTCAGGCCCTGGATCAGGAATTTATTCTCGCAGTGGAAGGCGCGGCTGCGACAAAAAATAATGGAAAATATCAGATGATCGGCAGATGGAGGGGGACCGATATCACCGGTCTGAATGCCGTCCGGCTGCTTGGAGAAAGGGCGGTGCATGTCATTGCGGTCGGAGCCTGTGCATCCCATGGCGGAGTATCCGCAGGAAGTCCGAACCCGACACAATGTGTTTCGGTACAGTCTTTACTGAGCAGGAAGGTGATCAATTTACCGGGATGCCCCTGCCATCCGGATTGGTTTTTAAGCACATTGGAATACCTGCTGAATTACGGCGAGCCGGAGC
>JAQUYZ010000429.1 GCA_028691625.1 Eubacteriales bacterium | reverse complement strand
CGGTGCCATGCCAATGAAGGAGGAAAAGGTTTCTTCACTGTATCCGCCGCCTTGTGCCTTGTTTGCAGTACCGGTTTTTCCGCCGATTCTGTAACCCGGTATTTTCGCATTACCACCGCCGCCTTCTCCGACAACGGATTCCATGATCAGGCTCATTTCCTCTGCGGTATCCTCTGATACGACCTGACGAACCACTTTCGTATCAAACTTCTGTATCACATTTCCATTGTCATCCTTCAGCTCCTTGACAATTCTCGGCTGCATCAGCTTTCCTTCATTGCCCAGTGCCGAAACTGCCGTGATCAGCTGAATCGGAGTAACGGCGATCCCTTGGCCGTAGGACATCGTTGCCAGACCGACCGGTCCGGCAGTCGCTTCATCCTGCAGGATTGCGAATCCCTCACCGGGATAGTCGATCCCCGTTTTATCCCGAAGCCCGAACAGCTCCATATAATCAAAGTATGTTTCATAGCCCGTTCTTTGCGCAAGCTGCACAAAAACAGGGTTGCAGGAATTTCCCACCGCCTCGACCAGATTTTGCTGGCCGTGGGGATTGTAGTAACGCCAGCACTTCAGTGTTTCCCCGGCCACCTGAATGGATCCGGTGCATACAAATTTATCATCCAGAGAAGTAACTCCCTCTTCCAGCGCGATAGAGGTGGTGAGAAGCTTAAAGGTGGAGCCCGGCTCATAGGTATCGCTCACGAGAGGGTTTCTCCACATTTTATTCCAGAATTCCAGCTTATCCTTGTCGGACAAGCTGTCGACGTAGGCTGCGCCTCCAGAGGTCAACGGCACTCTTGCATTGTTTGGGTCGTAATCCGGTGTCACGGCCATAGCCAGAATATCACCTGTTTTCGGATCCATGACGATGGACATGACACGATCCGCCTGGGTGTTTGCCTGAACTGTATCCAAAGCCTTCTCCACATAATGCTGTATGACCTCGTCGACGGTGAGAACCAGATTCAGCCCGTTCTCCGCCTGAAAATATTTTTCAACGCCATAGGAAAGGCTGTCGCCGTCTCTGTCTGTATTTTTAATCCATCTTCCCGGAAGCCCGCTCAAATATTTGTCATATTTCAGCTCAACTCCGGCAAGTCCTCTGTTATCATCGGTAGTGCTGCCAAGCAGATGTGCCGCAAAAGCACCCATAGGATAATACCGTTTCACGTCCTCCGCAATTTCTATCCCCGCAAGACCTTCCGCCCTGATCTGATCCGCCCTTTCCTTATCGACATACTTGGCTACCTTAACCAGACTGCGCTCCTGGCTGATGATTTCCAGAATTGCATTTTTATCCATACCTAAAATTTCTGCCAGTTTCGATGCGGTTTTATCCAGATTTTCCTGGGATTTCTCCGCAGTCGACGCATCCTTTACGACCCCGGGTCTGGCCCAGATACTGTTGGTCACCGCACTGATGGCCAGTTCTTTCCCGTTTCTGTCATAAATAACGCCCCTTTTCGCAGGGATCGGAATATCCCTTGTCTGCTGTTCAACCGCGAGCTTTGCATACCGTTCACTGGCAACCACCTGGATCCATCCCACGCGGAAAGCCAGACCCATACACAGAATACAGGAAATGATAAAAACAAATACCAGTCTTCTTTTGTTCTTGTTTGTGGTTGGTGACATACTCAGTATTCCTCTCGCTTCTCTTTCTTCTCGCTGGCTGGATTCCAGACATAATGGAAAAGCCAGATTACATCCTTATCCCATAATTAAGTTATCTGGCTTTCTCCGCAATATGCAATTAGGGCTTGCTGAATCATTCAGAAATAGTTCAGCATAAATAGTTGTGGATATTTTTATATAAAACACATCTTTTTTTATTATATATATGAAAGATCAATTATATGCCTGTTCCTTCAGAACCAGAGCGAAATCCTTTACCGTCTCCCTTGTGCCGTCGATGAAGACCAGCTGCTCCGCCGTTGGGTACAGCATTCCCAATTCAGTCGTCGCTCTCGCTTCCACGATCTGAATATTGGATGCGCTTTCTATTTTAACGTTCAGATTTTCGATTTCTCCCTGAATGACTGCATTCTCTTTTATCATGGTGTTGATATGATATTTCACGCTGGCAGCATAAGCGGTCGATAAAATCAAGCCGAGGCAAAGCACTCCGATCAATACGGTAAGCAGCACCAGCCGAAACCTGTCCTTTGCATTCATCACGGCATTTGAATTCTTGGATTTTATGCTTTCTTTTTTTTCTGTCGTTGGTTTCATATCAAAGCCATATCGTTTATAGCTGTCTTGATATTCATACCATTTTTCTGCTGCCATCATAAGAATCTACCTCTTTTTTTCAATTACTCTCAGCTTCGCACTTCTTGCTCTGGGGTTCATCTCAAGCTCCTGGGGAGTCGGCAATACAGGTTTGCCGCTTATTTTCTTTACATCTGCTTTCTTGCCGCACGTGCAAACCGGAAACTCCTTCGGACAGATACAGGGATTCGCTCTTCTGTTAAATGCTTCTTTTACAATTCGGTCCTCCAGCGAGTGAAACGTGATGATACACAATCTTCCTCCATCACTGAGC
>JAQUYZ010000428.1 GCA_028691625.1 Eubacteriales bacterium | reverse complement strand
GGATTCCACAAAATCCATTGTTCAAAATGTAGGGTTTTTACAAAAACCTAATGTTCGATGGAAAGGGATTTGAAAACCCAAAGAGTCCAATCAATAGGGTACATTTGATTCAGCGCCGCCGCAAGCTGTGAACATTCCAAGGGCAAGTACGAGTACCAGCAAAATTGCAAGTATCTTTTTCATTTTTTTTCCTCCTCAATTCTAAACGATTGATTGTAGCATCGTGTTGTACTTGTCAACCGAGGCTAATCCTTTATATTAACAGCGGAACTGCTAATATCAGAGAAGTATCTGGGCGTTTTACGAAAACGCTTGCTAAAGTTGATAGTACCATCATAACTCATATTTGTCAATACCTAAAAAGCAAGCAAATCCAATTATTAAGCCTATTATCGCATGATATTTCTTTCACAAATTCCGCTTCATTTCATTTGCAAGATTCATGCATTTTTTGATTTTAGCTGTTGACAAGTTTCCTTCCGGGCGCTATAATCGGGATAACCAGAAAAACGTTTTACTGTTAAATTTCGTCTCATCAAAAATGACTTTCTGGAGATAATATTATTTATAATATCCGCATAAACAGGGCATTTCAGCCCTGAAAACGAAAAATGGAGGAGAATAATATGGTAGCAGAAAAAAAATGGCTGTTTACAGAGGATCCTAACGTAATGTTCGAGGGAGACAACGCTGTCGGTCTTCTGAAAAAACAAATTTGGGATGCATCAGAAGAGGAAATTGACGCGATCCTGGACGAGTATGGAATTCCTTCCCCATCTGAATTGGGCGTTGCCGGAACCTATATTCAGAATACGGCTCGCGCGAAACAAATCGAAAAAAGAAGAAATAACGACATCGTTTTCGTTCCGATTGGATGCACAGAAAATCACGGTCTTCATGCCAACACAGGACTGGATACTTTTATGGTGACACAGATACTCGAAGGTGTAAGAAGATTTACCGCAAAACAGGGACACGAAGTCAATCTGGCATTTACACCTCTGAATTACGGAGGCCATCCATATCATCATATCGGAATGCCGGGAACTGTGATCATGCCGGAGGAGGTCGTAAAAGAATCGCTGATCTACTGCATGCTTGGTCTTTGGAATGACGGATACAGGAAAATCATTTTTATCAATAATCACGGTCATCTCTGGATGCTGGAATCTGCAATTCATGAGTTCTGCAAAAGATATCAGCTGCCTGGCATTTTCAGAGTCATCGAATGGCACAGAGCTGTAAGAGAATTTTTCTATCCAACAAACCGTAAGAACAGTCTGGAAACCAACTTCATCCACGCTGACGAAGCAGAAACAGCAGTTGCATTGCTGATGTTCAAGGATATGATCGATATGAGCGCAGTGCAGGATGCGGACGGAAAAGGATTGCTGCCTGACGGCCACATGGATAAGTCTGTCGATCCATACAGAAGACCATGCAGATGGTCCGAGGGAGAAGGCCATGCGGCAATCGAAAGGGCTGCAACACCGGAAGGCGTTGTCGGCAGGCCATCCCAGGCTACCGCTGAAAAGGCAAAAAGACCAATTGCAGCAATTCTTAAATACCTGACCTTGCTCCATGATGAAATACTGGAAGCCTTCCCTGCGGGAACCGTTCCGCCGGTAGATCAGATCACTCTTCGCAAGCCGGAAGATATGGAACCATTCTTAAGGGAACCGCTCAGTGAAGGCTGGAAATCCGTTGACGAACTGCCAAGAATCGGTATTTTCGAACGACTGTAAATTGTAAAGTATACGCACCTGCCAGGGGTATTCTCTTAGAATCCACTCGCTTCGCTCGGACGGATTCCCTTGAGAATACCCGCGGCGCGGTGCAGAAATAATAATTATTCCACGTCAAAAATACCAATCGTATTAAAGGAGATAAGAATATGAAATCCAAGACTGCTTTTTTGTATAAACCCCATGATCTTCGTGTGGAAGAGGTGGAGCTCGCACCACTTAAGCCCAACCAGGTTCTTATTAAGGTAGGAGCCTGCGGCATCTGCGGTTCTTATGTAGAATGCTACGAAGGAAAGTCCGCTGAAGGCCGATATGATATCGCTCCTTATACCCCCGGTCACGAATGGGGCGGAAAAATCGTTGAGGTCGGCTCTGATGTAGGCACTTTAAAGGTCGGCATGAAAGTAACAGGTGACTGCGTTATGGCCTGCGGCGTCTGCCAGAACTGCAAAGACGGATTGATGCCGTCCGCTTGCCTGAATATGAGAGAGATTGGCTTCAGACCGGACTCTCCGGGCGGAATGGGAGAATACATGATCGTTGAAGAACAGTACGTTCATCAGATCCCGGATGACTGGTCCTATGCAATGGGCGCCTGGGTTGAAACCTTCTCCATCGGATATTTCGGACTTTGGGGCAACGGCGGGTACATCGACACTTCCGATACCGCAGTGATCTTTGGCTGCGGTCCGGTTGGGATTTCCGCAACCATGACGGCAAAGACGTCCGGGGCAACAGTGATCGTAGTGGATCCGATTCCTTCCAGAAGAGCGCTTGCATTGAAATACGGTGCAGATCATGTGGTTGA
>JAQUYZ010000427.1 GCA_028691625.1 Eubacteriales bacterium | reverse complement strand
CGCAGGAGAATTCTGCTTTTTGTTCTCTATAAAGAATCTCCCGCTTTTTTATTTAAAGCATGGATTTTCTTTTCGAAGAGTTCCACAAATACGGTACTCATTAAGAACTTAAACAGAATGTTCAGACGGCTTTCGCCCAGAAAATATGCTTTTATTGTTTTAAGAATATCACATTATATACTTAATTGCAATATTGAATTTGTATTTCATATTTTAAGCTTTTCAAAAGAGGTATGTTAACTTCCAGCGCTTTTTCGACTAAAGCACCTTTTTACTGATATTTCTTGCCCTTTAACAGGAAAAAAAGTATAATCTGGATATAAAAACAAACTTGGAAGGATAGCAACAATATGAATACATTTGAATTTGATGGAGAAAAATATAAAAAAGCGTCCAAACATCAAAAAGAATGGGGAAATAGTTTGATTTCCGAACTGTCTTTAAGTGGGAATGAAGCAATTTTAGATTTGGGCTGTGGAGATGGTGGACTAACAGAACAGTTAGCTCAATTAGTTCCCAATGGGACAGTTTTAGGAATTGATGCTTCTAAAGGAATGATTGAAACTGCTAAAAAAAGAACTGGAAATAATTTATCATTTACCCAAATGGACATCAACACCATCGATTTTCAGAATACATTCGATGTAATCTTTTCAAATGCCACGCTCCATTGGATTAAAGACCATAAAAAACTTCTTGGAAATGTATATTCCTCATTAAAAGATAATGGGAAACTTTTGTGGGATTTTGCTGGAGATGGGAATTGTTCTAATTTCTTCAACGTCATTCGTGATAAAATGAAAAACCCAAAATATCAACAATACTTTTGTGATTTTGAATGGCCGTGGTTTATGCCTGCAAAAATTGATTATGAGGAATCTATTGTTGAAGCTGGATTTCGTAAATATAGCATTACCGAGGTAAACAGGGATAGATATTTTTCAAATACTGATGAAATGATAAAGTGGATAGACCAACCGAGTATAGTGCCCTTTATCAATAGAATCCCAGATGAAATGAAAGCAGCATTTCGGGCAGATGTTATTCATTCAATGTTGGAAAACACATTACAACCAGATGGAACTTGTTTTGAAACATTTCGCCGTATTCATATATCAGCAAGTAAATAACTCTCCGGTTGTAAAATTGAATATCCGCACACCGGCATTTTCCAGTCTATCATGCCGCCAATCGACAAGCCTTATCCGCCTGTCTATGTTGTCAACGACCGTAGCTTTCAAGGCTACCGCAAGCAACTTGTAGAATCCCTGGCTTGCCTGCATATGGAATCTCCGGTGCCAGATTCCTTCGCCGTCTGGATGTACTGAACCAGATTATTCTGCGCAGCGCCCAGACTATCGTATCTGAGCGCATTGATATTGTGCTGCAGCCTGCTGCGCTTCGATGAAAACTTCCACATCTACGCTGATGTCCCCTGCTGCATCTGCTGACTACTGGATTTTCAGTTCCCGGCACAACTCACAAAAGAATGTTTCATCCTTTGTTGCTCTCAGCAGATCATCGGTACGCCCAAATGCCAGCAGTTTCTCCGTAAGCTTTGCCAATGCTGCAAACCTCGCTTCTCCCTCGGCACGACCCTCAGCGCGACCATCTTCTCTCAGTATTCTTCCCAGCTTCGTCATCTTCACTACCTCCTTCAACTCCTGCAGCTCTTCTTCACCCAGAAATTTATCTGCCATCGCATATAACACCGCCTCCATTTTCTTCTCTTCTTCTGCAGCCAGCACGGTTCCATTCTGAAAAAGAATCTCAAAAGATGCTGCTACACGCTCTTTTATACTCATCCCTCCGGACATCAGGGGTGTGAGCATCAGGGGCACCAGATCCTTTTTCGTCAGATCCGGCTTGCCACGGAGCCCCGCGATAATCTCGTCTGCATTCTTCCCTGTCATAATGATAGGCTTGATGCGGTAGGTATTAAGTCCCTCCGTATATTCTGTCATGGGATTCTTCACATTTCCAGAATACAATACATATGTGATCACTGGGATATCATGCCTCTCACTGTAGAATGCCTCATAGCACCGGAACTTTTTCAGCCCGCTCTTCCCGCGGTTCCTGCTCTCAAACTCCAGGTGGGCGATCCATTTTTTCAGTTCTGCTTCTTCCATCGCTCCCAGATCCGGTATATCGCTGCCTGCCATCAGGAAATTATAATCTTCATATTTTCTGGTCAGGCTGACATCCACCTCCTCCGTCGGCATCACCGCACGCACGGCTCCCGTCACCCCTAAAAACGGCAGGAGTTCCTCCCTGAAATACTCCATCGCAGTCTTCAGCACTGTATCCTCTACCGGTTCATTGGCTGCATGTGTCGGCTCCGAAATCACAAATGCTGTATCGTCATTCTCCAGTTCTGCTTTTATTACGGGGGTTTCTTCTGTGCTCCGCATATTCTTCCTCCTGTATTCCGCAGGAGAATTCTGCTTTTTGTTCTCTATAAAGAATCTCCCGCTTTTTTATTTAAAGCATGGATTTTCTTTTCGAAGAGTTCCACAAATACGGTACTCATTAAGAACTTAAACAGAATGTTCAGAC
>JAQUYZ010000426.1 GCA_028691625.1 Eubacteriales bacterium | reverse complement strand
GTTTCAACCTTATAGCTTTCTTCCGTCAGATTGACGGTTAAGATTCGTGCATCTTTTATCATTGGATATCTCCACCCTTCTCTTACTTCTAAGCATGCACATCATATGTTCATTTTAACGGTTACCATCCGGTCAGAAATCGGAGAACGGAAGCCTCAGCCTCCGGAGATTTTAGGATATGCCTTCAGTTCGTCGCCCTCTTTGAGCGTGTCATAGATCATGACCCGTTTGCCGTTGACGGCGACAAAACCAAAATTGCGAATGGCCGTCCAATCAATCCCCACTGTTTTTAACGCATCTTCGGCAGTACAGTTGTCCGCCACCTCGGCGGTCCGAACTTTGTCACCCTGAAAATATTTCGTCAGACTGCCTCTTAATTGTATCGTAATCTGCATAAAAAAACCTCGTGTTTCTTTTCGGAGTCTTGTTAAAAAAAGCAGGATCGTCAAAACTATTGATAATCCTGCTCTTTAATTATACCATATTTGCTTACAGCTGGCAAAGCATATAGTCCGGGATCATGCCGTTTTTATCCCAGCCCAATACGGCATAATACTGATCGAGCATGTCTTCGAAGGCTTCCTGCGGGATCTTCTGTCCTGCGGCAGCTCCGCTCTGCAGCGCTTCGTTGACCAGACGCTTCGGTATGGTATCGTCTTTTCTGTCAAAGCCCTCCCTCTGGTTGAAGGCTCTGGCAATATTGATTACTCTTGTTCCAACTTCCGTCATTTCCTGCTCCGTCCATTCTCTTCCCGTTACCATCGTCATGAGCTCCGCCATTCTTTCAAAAGACAGAGTAGCCCAGAAGTCACAGATGCAAAGGGAGAACTTCACTGCGTTGAAAACAGCCAGATTGTAAACCATCTCCCCTTTTCCTTCCGCAGTATAAGGAGGAATGGAGGCTGCAAATACTTCCTCGTTTGGAGCATAGGCTCTCATGTGGCAGGCTCCCCGGTCGGAAACAGCGTAAGCCAGGGACATTCCCCAGGATCCGCGCGGTTCATACTGAGGATATTCGAGCCCCTTTACCTGCATCGCGAAGTCGGTTCCGCCGTATTTCTCAGACAAGGCCTTCACGCCCAGCGCAAGATCAGCGCCCACGCCCTCTCTCTTTGCCATCAATTCCAGATATTCTATGTATTTTACCTTGTCGCCGAATTTGATTCCAAAGTCATGAATTCCCTTTTCCGTCATTTCCATCGCAAAGTTGATGGTGTCTCCGGCGCTGATGGTATCAAGGCCCATATCGTCGGCTACCTGGTTAAATCGTACGATGGCCTCCGGATCATCAACTCCTGCATTCGGGCCTGCTACCGCGATGCTTTCATATTCCGGACCTTCCACGATGGCTTCCCCGAACTTGAGGAAGTTTCCGCAGCCCAGACCGCAGCTTCCGCAGCCTCTCTTGCCGACTCTTTTTTCCAGAAGCACTTCGCCGTTGTATTTGGTCCAGTTTTCATCATTTGCATCAGAAAAATTCTTTCTCGGTACGATTCCGCCGTCGGTGCAGGCTTCCAGGAACGCCGTCGTTCCAAAGTCGTAGATAAATGTATTATCTTCCTGCAGCACATCCCCTCGCAGGATCTCTGTAATTTTCTTTGTGCTTTCCACGATATCCGGTATTTTTACTCCGCCGGTTCCCTTGATCACGATGGCCTTGAGCTTCTTGCTTCCCATTACGGCGCCGATGCCTCCTCTGCCTGCCTGCCTGTAATAGTCGGAATTGATGCAGGACATGGTTACCAGGTTTTCGCCGGCGGGTCCGATGGATAATATACTGTAGTCATGACCATATTTTTCCGCAAGAATCGATTCTGCTTCATGGGAGCCCTTGCCCCACAGCCCGTTGGCATCCTTGAACTGAATATTGCCGTCTTCAATCAAAAGATAACCCGGCTCCTTCAGCGCACCCTCCAGTATGATCGCATCATAGCCGGCATATTTGATCTGCAGCGCAGAGTGTCCTCCGATGGAACAGTCGTTGATAGTTCCTGTTGCAGGGGATTTTGCCGATATGGAAAGCTTGCCCGAGCAAGGTATCGGAGTGCCTGTCATCGGTCCTGTCATCAAAAGCAATTTGTTGTCAGGAGAAAGAGGATTGATACCCGGCTTTAATTCTTCATACAGGTATTTAATGGCCAAGCCCTTTGAGCCGATGTACTTTTCAGCCCAATCCATCCGGAGCGGCTCTGTTTTGGCACCCTTTTTTGTCAAGTCTATTCTCAGAACTTTATTCTGATATCCTAACATTGTCATGATTGAGATCTCCTTTCTTCCTGTTATTCAAAGGTTAATGCGTTCTGCGGGCATATTTTCACACAGGCAGGATCGCCGTCGCAGGTATCACATATGTAAGATTTTTCGTCACGGATTCTGATGATTTTTTTCGGACAGGCTCGTTCGCAGACGCCGCAGCCGATACAGATACTGTGATCCACTATGATATGCTCTTCCAGTGAGATCGCGCCGACAGGACATTGTTTTTTGCAGATGCCGCACAGGATGCAGAACGAATCCTTGTACTTCAATTCTCCGCCTTTGTCATAGTAGGATTCAATGTTGA
>JAQUYZ010000425.1 GCA_028691625.1 Eubacteriales bacterium | reverse complement strand
GCTTTGATTCCGTCCATTTACACTTTTTGTATTATGGCAGGAATATTGCGTAAAAGTATAAACTGAAATGTAAAAATGCCGATATATATATCGTGCATCTGTCAACCTGACGTGACTATGTAATAAGGGGTGAAATGATATGAGACTCAGTGATTTGGGTGACAAAGAAATTGTCAATCTGGCAAACGGCAGCCGCCATGGGCAGCTTGCCGATGCCGAACTGCTCTTCGACGAGTATCAGGGAATCATCAAAGCGATTCTAGTTCCTGACTTCCGGGGAAAAATGAACCTGTTCGGAAACAAAGACTATCTTCAGTTACCATGGAATACAATTCGTAAAATCGGAGAAGACATCATCATTTTTGAAACTCCGGAAGGTTAGACAAAATGTGATAGGCTTTCCTATATTATCTCATAATTTACCATTTTTAACGGAAATTCATTGATTTATGGGCTTTTTCGTACTAAAATTAGATGAACTACGATTATTAACATATACGACAAATGTATGAGGAGAAACAAATGGATATATTCTTTATAATTTTCACAGTGATGGGATTCGGATCGGTAATCACGGGATTCATTCTGGAGGGAGGACATCTCAGCGGCCTTTTTGCGCCTTCCGCAATCCTGATCATCGTTGGCGGAACCATAGGTGCAACAGGAATTTGCTTTCCAAAGGAGGATCTGTCCCAGATACCCAAATTGTTTGGCGTCCTGATCAAAGATCAAAAGTACGATTACAGAGCTTTGATGGAACGGATGAAGGCAATGTGTATTCAAGTCCGTCAAAGCGGGCTGCTGAGCCTGGAAAGCCAGATCGACCAGGAGCCGGACAGCCTGATGAGAAAAGGAATGCGTCTGATCGTAGACGGAACTTCTCCTACTTATACACGGGAAGCCCTGGAGCTTACCCTCCAGATAATAGATGAAAGACACAAAGCACGAGCCAAGATCTTCGAGGCTGCCGGCGGCTACTCCCCCACCATGGGTATTATCGGTACGGTTTTGGGACTCGTTCACGTATTGAGCGACCTGGAAGAACCGGACACGCTGGGTCCAAAGATTGCGATGGCCTTTATTGCAACTCTCTACGGTATCGGATTGGCAAACCTGTTATGGCTTCCTCTCGGAAACAAATTAAAGGAAAAGAACCGTATGGAAATTTTATATAAATCAATGATCATTGAAGGGCTGCTGCTGATTCAGGAAGGTGTAAACACAAATTACATGGAGGAGAAGCTCTCCAGCTTTATTGCAGAAGCCAAATTAAATGAAAAGGGCGGCGGCAGTGCCAAAAAAAGCAGAAAAGAAAAATAGGACGTGATTACATATGAAAAAGCACGAAGAACACGAAAAAGAAAATAGTGAACGGTGGCTGTTGACCTACTCTGATCTGATCACGCTTCTGATGATTTTCTTTGTCGTCATGTACGCTATGAGTAATGTGGACGCGCAAAAATATCAGGTTCTCTCCCAATCCTTAAACGGCGCATTGGATCCGACAGGGCTTGGCGGCACAGGCAGCGGCGGCACGGCCAGCGGCGGTGGTATTGATGTTTCAGAGGCTATGGAAGATGGTAAATCTGATAAAATCGATCCGGAATTGATTGCTGCAGCAGAGGAAATCATGCAGTTAATCAGGGAAAAGAACCTGCAGGATAAGGTTTCTGTCAGCGTTCAGGAACGAGGTGTGGTTGTCGGTCTGATGAACACCGTCCTCTTTGATCCCGGAAGCACACAGATCAGGGCGGATGCGGTTCCTACCCTTGTCGCCATCGGACAGATTGCGAACGGTGTACACAATTATATTCGTGTGGAGGGGAATACGGACGATGTTCCCATGAATACACCTCAAATCCCCAGCAACTGGGAACTCTCCGTCATCAGAGCGACTGAGGTTCTCAAGCTTTTAATCAATGAGAGCAATGTGGCGCCGGACAAAATCAGCGCCGTTGGATATGGGGAGTTCCGTCCCTCCGTGCCGAACATCTCGGCAGAAAACAGAGCCAAAAATCGTAAGGTTGATATTGTAATCTTAAGTGCTCAATTGGATAAGAGTGAATCGGAAAATGCGGATGCACCGGCTTCCGATCATGAATAGCACATCGGTCTGATTGACAGTGCTATAAAAATATACTTGAAAAGGCAGCATCATGCTGCCTTTATCTATTATTTCTACATTTTACTATATGATTTGCCTCATTGATCGCTGCTAGAAAACCCAGCGCATGCTGGGAGGGAAGATTCCTTCTGAGGGACCTACTGCTGCACCTCCACCTGCTGCATGATCAAGCTGTTCTTCTGACAATTTCGCATTATTTTTCATTGCATTTTCGACATCTGTCAAAGAAAATTGATATCCTTTCTTGTTCGCATATTCAACAATTTTGCTTAGATCCTGATCGATTGCTTTGATTTCCTCCTGCATCTCTTGACTTTTTGCCACATCCGAATTAAACCTTACTAATTCTTCCATCTTGATCTCCTTTCGACTTCTATGCAACAAAGTGATTCACTTATTGATTCATTACATCATTAATTCTTGTTTTTGGCAAGTAGTA
>JAQUYZ010000019.1 GCA_028691625.1 Eubacteriales bacterium | reverse complement strand
GAACAGAGAGATCATCCAGATCAAGCTGACGGAGGCCGAACTTGCAGAGCTTCAGAATTTGTCCAATATTTTGGGGTATGAAAATGTAACGCCTTATTATAACTATGTGACGGCGGATGTTGTTGCCATGGATGGCTCCAATTGGTTCAATCTCTTTACCATTAACGCGGGAACAAAAGATGGTCTGTATAAGGATGCGGTGGTTATCAACGGTGACGGATTGATCGGGAGAGTCCTGGAGGTCGGATCCGACTGGGCAAAGGTCATTTCCGTGATCGATGAATCCAACTCGGTCAGCTTTAAAGTGTTCAGAGATATGCAGCTTCTGGGGATTCTGTCCGGTGACGGCAAGGGCAGTCTGAAGGGGTACATGATTGATACCGAGGCTGCTGTAATCGAGGGCGACATTCTCATCACATCCGGTATTGGAATGTATCCGGAGGGAATCCCCATCGGCAAGGTGAAAAAAGTCGAGTGGAATAACGATACTCTGCTCAAAACGGTAACGATAGAGCCAAGTGCTTATTTTAAAAACCTTCATAGGGTTACCGTACTGGTTAAAAAATAATCCGGGAGGCTGACTTTGAAATATAAATTTTCATTTCTGATATATTTACTGGCATTCATACTGCAAACCACAGTATTGAATCATTTTGGGATTTTTCAGATGTCACCCAATGTAATCCTTTGCCTGGTGGTAATTTTCTCGTTTTTGTACGAGGGGTATCATGGAATTATCTACGGGTTGGTTTTTGGGTTGGTAAGTGATATCTGTTTTGCTGAAATCATAGGGGTTGCCCCCCTTTGTTATTTTACAGTGGCATTGATTTGTATTGAAATGAAGCGCTACCTGTATAAAGACAGCAGAATTTCTGTAACGATCGTAATCTCCATTGGCACGATAGTGTATGCGTTGCTTTATTGGAGCGCGTACAGGATGCTGGGAATGAGCGCCGACTTTTTATATGTCATGGAAAAGGAAGCGATTCTGTTGATTTATCATATCATATTAACACTGGCGATTTATCAGATGATCAACCGCAGTGTGATTAGACACAGCGGCGACCGTTATATGTACCGTGGGAACCTGCAAGAGGCAAGGAGCTTGAACCGATCATGAAATGGCTAAAATACAGGAACAACCAAATACTCACCATGGTTATGATCATGATGGCAGTCCTGGGGATCAGATTATTCGGTTTAACAGTGGTGGAAGGCAGTCAGTGGGATGAAGCCGCTTCCGGTCTCAGCATAAAGAGTATCAGCACCTCTGCACCCAGAGGAGAAATACTCGACAGATACGGGAGAGTTCTGGCAGGCAATATACCTAGTTTTACGGTTCAGTTCAGTGCCGGGGATCTGTCCGACGAGCAGGTTAATACGGTCTCAAAAAATCTGATCCAGATTCTGGAGGCGAACGGGGATGCGTATTATGATAATTTTCCGATTCTGATCGAAAACGGAAATTTTGAATATACGTATCACAAGGATATCAGAGATTGGCTTGCCGCACAGGCGATGCCGACAAATTATTCGGCAGAACAGGCCTTTGATGAAATGAGAAGACGTCAGAACATCGAAGAAGGTCTCGATAAATATGATGCACAGGCTGAGCTCCAGACAGTATATAATATTTTTCCGCCGATTTCGGTAAAGAATATGAAGTTCCTGAAAGAGCTGGATAAGGAAAGCTTTTTGGGGAGATATTATCTGGATATTGATCTGTCTGCGAAACAAGCGTTTCAAGCACTTAGAGAACAATTTGGTATTTCACCGTCTTTATCCGATTTCGAAGCAAGAAAAATTATGGTTGTAAGGAACGAGCTGTCATCCCAGGGTTACCGTAAATATATGCCCGCCAAGATTGCAGGCGGTGTATCAAACAAAACGATCGTAATCATAGAAGAGAAAAATTCCGATCTGCCCGGCGTGGAAGTTGTGGCTGAATCCGTCAGATATTATCCCAACGGAAATACTGCAGCCCATGTATTAGGGTATTTAGGGCAGATTTCGGAAAGTGAAAAGGCTAAATATGATGATAAAGGCTATAAAACCACCGATATGGTCGGGCAGGAAGGAATCGAGAAAGCATTTGAATCAACCCTGAAAGGTCAGGATGGGACAAAGAATGTGGAAGTGAACGCCTTTGGCGAGTTGGTTCGTGTGATCAATGAAACAGAACCGCAAAAGGGGAAAGATGTTTACCTGACCATCGATCTTGAACTTCAAAAGACCGCAGAAACGGCTCTTCAACAGGCGCTGACCGAAATTCAAAAGGCTGGAACATTCCAAAGTCAGTGGGGAGATATCAAATATGGAACTGCTTATAAAAACGCCAATGTGGGTGCGGTAGTCGCGCTGGATGTGAAGACCGGGGATGTGCTTGCGATGGCAAGTCATCCGAATTTTGATCCCAATCTGTTTGCAACCGGAATCAGCAAGGAGGACTGGAACGCGCTTCAGGGACAGAACCTGAGAGATCCGCTGTCTCCGCTGCCCCTGTTTAACGTGGCAGCAAGAACAGCAGTCCAACCGGGGTCCACCTTTAAACTGGTGACAGCCACCGCCGCGCTGGAAAGCGGATTGGATCCCGCCAGGAAACTGCGTGACGGCGGATATGTGAAGATTGGGAACAGAACATACGGCTGTCTGATCTGGAACAGATATAAAGGAAATCACGGGTATATCAATCTTGCAGAGGCAATAGAAGTATCCTGCAATTATTATTTCTTTGATATTGCGACGGGACGAGACTTTTATAAAAGGACATCCCTCGGCTTGAGAGAGCCCATGAATATAGAAAAAATAACCTCTTACGCACAGCAATATGGACTGGGACTGAAGACGGGAATTGAGATTCCGGAGACAGTGGTTCCGGTGCCAAGCCAGGAAAGAAAACTCGCTTCAATGAAATCCATGCTGAAAAACGTATTGATTGGCAGAGCGGAAATCTATTTTCAGAAGTCGATCATCGATGACAAAAAAAAGCTGACAGAAAGCATTGACACCATCGTCAGCTGGACGGAAGAGAATCCGAGCAGAAACGAATTGATCGAACGAATGGGTGATCTTGGGATCAAGGAAAACCTGATCGAAACGGTTGCTGACCTTTGCAAATTTACTTATTTCAACCAGGCAGCCTGGACAATGGGAGATGAATTGAATATCGCGATCGGGCAGGGTGAAAATGCCTATACACCTCTGCAAATGGCCAATTATGTCGCAACGATCGGCAATAAGGGCATTCATAATCAGGTAAGCCTCATCAAGGCAATTGAAGGGGAAGGCGCTCATATAAAGGAACCGGGGCAAAAGATCAACATTAAAGAGGATGAGTATCTTGACCACATCATTGAAGGAATGAAGCTGGTTGCAACGGGATCAAAAGGGAGCCTGAGAGGTACGTTTCTCAACTTCCCGGTTCAGGTGGCCGGTAAAACCGGAACCGCAGAAAGAGCCGGGAAAATCAATCCACCGGATGAGGTGGAATACATCATGCAGTATCTGCCTAAAATCAACAGTAGTTTGAAGTGGGTTGAGGTTGAAACAGAATTGAACAGACTGATGAAGGAATATCCCGAAATCTATACTACCAGAAATTATGCAGTGAGGCAGGCCGTGATCAATCTGAGCGACGGAAAGGTTACTACTGCGAAGATGGATGCTTATAAAGCCAGCTATGATAATTTTGCCTGGGTCATGGCGATGGCACCCGCAGAAGAACCTAAAATTGCGGTGGCAGTACTGATTTTCCAGGGCGGGACGGCCGGATATGCTGCACCGGTGGCAAGGGAAGTGATCGCCAAGTATCTGCAGCTTGACAAAACTTATCAGGATTATAATATTGACACAAAAATTACACAATGAGGAGAGTAAGATGGGGAAGGTTATTTTGGTAGCATCAGGAAAAGGCGGTGTCGGCAAGACGGTTTTTGCCTCAAATGCGGGAGCAAAGCTTGCTTTGGAAGGCCACAAGGTTGTTCTGATCGACATGAATATGGGACTGCGCAACCTCGATATTTGTTTGGGACTGGAGAATAAGGTCGTGTATGATGTTGCAGACGTTCTTGCCGGAGTGTGCAGGATCAAGCAGGCATTGATCAAAGACAGAAGATTCCCTGAGCTTTATTTGATGGCAGCTCCCCAGAACAAGCAAAAGGCAGAACTTACCCCTCTCCATATGAAGGTGTTATGCAATAAATTAAAGAGAAACTTTGATTATATTATCATCGATGCTCCTGCCGGGATCGGAGAAGATTTAGTTCTCGCGGGAGCGGGGGCAGATGCTGCGGTAATCATTACCGTTCCGGAATATGCAGCGGTCAGAGACGCAGACGCCTTGGATCAGGTTCTTCTGGAAATGGGGATTAAAAAGCGTACTTATGTCATCAATAAAGTAATGGCGAATCTGATCTGCACGGGACTTGTACCGAGCATTGCAGAAATTGCGGAGGCCATGCGGCCGAATATGGCGGGAATTATCCAATACGACGAGAATATTCTCATCGCTGCGAACAACGGGCTGCCAATCGTTTACAGGGAAGGCACCTACATAGAGAAGAACTTTAAAAAGATATTGGAACGAATTATGAAAGCATCATAAAACGAAAGGGCGGCCTTAAATTTTAAGACCGCCCTTTCCGTTCAAGATTGATAGTAACTGAAAGTGCAATCAAGAACTTCCGGTCATTTTTTCCACTATTTTTCTTACGGCAGCTTCATCCTTTATGCTTGTGAGAACAACTAAATAGTCTTCGGCTTGAATGCTTGTCATCCCGTTGGGCGTGATATCCTTTCCGTGGCGACGTATCGCAATCACCAGGCTGCCCAGCGGAAAAGAGAAATTCTTCAGGCACTGGCCCTCGATTTCAGAGCCGTGATGGACAACTGCTTCGAAAGTTGTTTTCCTGAAAACATCATTCTCTTCATGCTCAACCATGTTATTACTCATCTGGAGGTCCAGCAATGACTCGTAAATTGGTGTACTTTTCAACAGATCTGCGGTTATGTATGCAATAATGGATACTACAGTCAGGGGTAGAAGCTGACTGAAAGAACCGGTCATTTCTGTTAATAAGATGACCCCCGTAATTGGAGCCCTGACAATCGCTGTAAAAAAGCCGGCCATGGCTAAAACAATAAAATTGAAAAATAAATCAGGATTAATTCCCAATGACGATATGGCGATATTACCGAAGAGTCCTCCAATCAGCGATCCGATTACGAGCAGCGGGAAAAAAATACCGCCGGGTGCTCCAGAGCCATAGCTGATCATGGAAAACAGGAATTTAACCCCGAGCACTAAAAGAAGCCATTGTATACTATTGTTCAGACTCAATACTTCAATAATATGGCTGCCGCCGCCAAGTACGATCGGAAAGGTGAGTCCCAGAATACCGGCAATCAGGAAGGGTACTATGAATTTTAAATTTTTATTGAATGAAGATATGGTCCTGGAAAGAGCAACGGTTTTTATCAGCGCATAATTGTAGAATGCACCGGAAATACCAACAATAATGCCGAGGACAACAATAAGCCAATAATGACTGATCGGAATGGTGCCCTGCAATGCAAAGTCGAAAACAGGTTCCAATCCGAAGATCATTGTTGAGATGAAATCAGCTGTCACAGCGGAGGTGATCGTTGCTAACAATATGGTCGGGGAAAAATACTTGAATATTTCTTCAAGGGCAAACATCACACCGGCAAGGGGGGCATTGAATGCTACCGCTAGCCCTGCACTCGCACCGCTGGCTATTAATATCTTTCTTTCGGTTCTGGTTGCAGCTAGAAAGCCTCCTATTCCGTGGGCGGTTGTTGCTCCAAGTTGGATAGATGGGCCTTCGCGGCCGACGGACAGACCTGCTAGTATCGTTACTGTACCGCCGATAAACTTCGCAAATAATGTTGAAACCCAAGGATTTTTGAAATAACCCAGGAGCTGTCCCCTTACCTGGGGAATCCCGCTGCCGCTGATCACCGGATATTTCCTGACGAGATGGCCAATTGACCAGCCTAAAATTCCTAATATAATAAAAAGCGGAAAAATAAAACTACGATGCCCACTCACATAAGAAAAGATTGTGAAACTGTATTCTTCGGCAATGGTAAGGGATAAACGATACAATATGGTGACAATTCCAACAAATAATCCGACTAAAATACTTTTATAAACAATAGTTAATTTCCTGTGGTGGGTGTGAATTACTCTATGATAATCATTTTTAATACTCATTGTATGCTCCGTATTATTTAGAAATTAATAATTTTGCTTCTGATGCCGACGTTTAATACGATGCCCAGCGCAATCATATTAGCGACAACGGAAGATCCGCCATAGCTGATAAACGGCAGGGTAATCCCTGTTACCGGCATAATACCCATTGCCATAGCAATGTTTTCGAAGATCTGGAAGCAGAACATTGCCAGAATACCGATCACGATCAGAGACCCATACATATCCTTTGCATTATTCGCAATTTTTAACATTCGGTAGAGAAAAACGGTATAAAAAAGGATGACGACGGCACCGCCGATCATTCCAAGCTCTTCGACGATAACAGAGAAGATGAAATCTGACTTTTGAACGGGAAGGAATTTCAACTCCTTTTGGGTTCCTTCGAAAAGGCCTTTTCCAAGGAGGCCGCCCGATCCGATCGCCACCTTGGAGTTCCATACCTGATAGTTTCCGGCAAGGGAAAGGTTGTCCGGATGCAGAAATGCATCGATTCGTTCCTTTTGATGAGAAGCCATAAAGCGGTACAGGATTGGCATAGAAATCAGGAAAACACCGCCCAGCTTCGCAAAGAGCTTATAATCAATACCGGCGCAGAATATCATGATGACTGTCATGAAACACATAACCACCGCGGTCCCCAGATCTTCTTTCAATATTATAGCGATAAACGGTCCGGCGTAGAGCAATGCCCATCCGACACCTTTCAAGGTATATAATGAGCCGCGGTTTCTTGTCAGATAACTTGCAAAGACAAGCACAAAGGAAATCTTAACAAGCTCTGAGGGCTGCATATCAATGGGGCCAAGATCTACCCAGGCGCGGGCACCGTAATGCTCCACTCCCAAACCGGGAATGTAAACCGTCAAAAGAAAAAGGATAGAGGCCGCATAGATGAGCTTTTCCAGACTCTCAAAGGTCTTATAGTTAAATAAAAGAACAATAAATAGTGCTGCAGTACCAAGGCAATAGGCGGCAAATTGCACTGTAATATCCTTTGTAATGATAAACTGACCCTCATAGGAAGTGCTCCCAACCATGATGATGCTGATCACGGCAAAGCAAACCGGAAGGAACAGAAGAACTTTATCTATATTTTTAAGTAAATTTTTAAAATAATCCATGGTTTGATACCTTCTTTATTTCTATCCGGACAAAATTCCATAAACAGTGATTTTATGGAAAATATCACTATGAACGCCGGCTATTTCAACTTGACATTCAGCCACGATAAACATTATAATATATATTGTGTAGTTATATCAATATGTAATTACGTAATGCTGATATTTAGTAATTCGCCCGATGTTCTTAGGGCGTTCAAAAGTAAAAAAAAATCAAGATAAGGAGGTGTGTTAACATAAGTATAGGAATTGGAATACTCATTGGAATTGTTGCCTTAGCCTTAGGGCTGCTGGTTGGATATATATTCAGAAAAACTGTAGGAGAAAAAGCAATTGGAAGTGCGGAACAGAAAGCGAAGAATATGATCCTCGATGCTGAAAACAGATCGGAAACCATTAAGAAGGAAATAACCATTGAAGCAAAAGAAGAAGCGCACAGAATGAGAAGTGAAGTTGAGCGCGAAATCAGAGAAAGAAGAGCTGAAATCCAAAGATCAGAAAAAAGATTGATTCAAAAGGAAGAAGCGATTGATCGAAAAACAGAGAACCTGGAAAAGAAAGAAGAAGGCATTACACAAAAAGAACAAACAATTATTGAGAAACAACATGAGCTGGATGGATTTATCTCGAAGCAAATAGAGGAACTGGAAAGAATCTCCGGTTACACAGTGGAGGATGCAAAAAATATTTTACTGTCCAATATTGAAAAAGAGATACGATATGAAGCATCTGTGATGATCAAGGATATCGAGTCCAAAGCAAAGGAAGAAGCCGATAAAAAAGCGAAAGAAATTATTACCGGGGCAATACAGAGATGCGCGGCAGATCATGTCGCAGAGAGCACTGTTTCGGTAGTACCGCTCCCGAATGATGAGATGAAGGGAAGAATCATCGGAAGAGAAGGAAGAAACATCAGGGCGATCGAAACGCTGACCGGAATTGATTTGATTATCGATGATACGCCGGAGGCTGTTATTTTATCCGGTTTTGATCCTGTCAGAAGAGAAATTGCGAGAGTGGCTCTTGAAAAACTCATCGTAGATGGCAGAATCCATCCTGCGAGAATCGAAGAGATGGTTGAGAAAGCAGAAAAAGAAGTCAACAACATCATAAAGGAAGAAGGTGAGCAGGCGACATTTGAGGTGGGCATACATAATCTTCATCCGGAATTGATCAAACTACTTGGAAGATTAAAATACAGAACAAGTTATGGACAAAATGTCCTGAAGCATTCGGTGGAAGTTGCACATCTGGCAGGTTTGATGGCAGGAGAATTGGGACTTGATATTAAGACCGCCAAGAGAGCCGGCTTACTCCACGACATCGGAAAATCTATTGACCATGAGGTGGAAGGAACTCACGTTGATATCGGAATCGACCTGTTAAGAAAGTATAAGGAATCGGAAACGATCATCAATGGAATGGCTGCCCACCACGGCGATTACGAACCAAAGAGCATGGAAGCAGTGCTGATTGCAGCAGCAGACGCATTATCAGCCGCAAGGCCGGGAGCCAGAAGAGAAACTCTGGAAACCTACATCAAGAGGCTTCAAAAACTTGAGGAAATCGCCAACACAACACCCGGAGTGGAACGATCTTTTGCAATTCAGGCCGGCCGTGAGATCAGAATCATAGCCAGACCGGAAGAGATGAACGACGAAGAAATTGTATTCCTGGCAAGAGAGATCAGCAAGAAGATCGAAAGCGAACTGGAATACCCGGGACAGATCAAGGTCAATGTAATAAGAGAAACAAGAGCAATCGAATACGCAAAATAAAGAAGAGGCTCAGGCCTCTTCTTTCATAGAGAGGAAAAAATGTTTGTTTATTTGGACAATAGTGCGACGACACGACCGTATGATGCAGTAATTGCGGAAATGGTCAGATATATGGATACCCACTACGGGAATCCTTCTTCTTTGCATCGGATGGGAATGACTGCAGAGAAAGCCATGAAGGGCGCAAGGAAATCCATTGCCCTCTCTTTGGGCGCAAAGGAGGAGGAATTCTGTTTTACCTCAGGCGGAACCGAAGCGGATAATATGGCTATTTTTGGAGCAGCGCTGGCCAGAAAAAGAAGGGGAGATAAAATCATAACTTCTCAGATTGAACATCCTGCTGTTTTGGAAAGCTGCAGAAGGCTTGAAGAGTCAGGCTTCCGGGTGGAGTATCTTCCCGTTGACGAAAACGGCATCGTCAATATGCAGGCACTGGAAAGTGTACTGGATAACCGGACCATTTTGATCTCGGTCATGCAGGTGAACAACGAGGTGGGATCAGTCCAGCCAATATCGGAGATCAGTGAATTGAGAAAAAGAACCGGGAATCAGCTCGGCTCGGAAATCCTGTTGCATACCGATGCGGTCCAGTCCTATGGAAAGTACCCGATACAAATCGGCGAGATCGACTTGCTTTCTGTCAGCGGTCACAAGATTCACGGACCGAAGGGTGCGGGTGCACTCTATATCAGAAAAGGGCTCAGAGTCGGACCGTATCTTTTTGGCGGCGGGCAGGAACGCGGATTGCGGTCAGGCACAGAGAATGTACCTGCAATCGCAGGATTTGGGGTTGCGGCAGAATTATGCCGCAGGAATATGGATCAGCGGATAGAATCAATGAGAACGGTAAAAACTTATCTGACGAAGGGAATCCGCGAAGAGATTCCGGATGTCCTTTTTAACAGTTTCGGGGAGGGCAGCGCCTCTATTTTAAACATTAGTTTTCTGGGTGTGCGGGGTGAGGTACTTCTTCATACGCTTGAGCAGTCGGAGATTTATGTATCGACCGGTTCAGCCTGTTCCTCAAACAAGAAGGGACAAAGCCATGTTTTAAAAGCAATGGGGCGGTCTGATCAAGAAATAGAAGGAGCGATCCGGTTCAGCTTTTGTGAGTTTAACACGATCAAAGAAATGGATTATGTTCTCGTTCAATTAAAAAATGCGGTTCAGAAATTTAGAAAGTTAGGTAGTTTCAGATGATAGAAGATAGAAATACGTTTATCGTAAGATGCGGTGAAGTTGCGCTGAAAGGGCTGAATAAACCATATTTTGAAAGAATGCTGGTTGACCGTATCAAACGTGCGCTGAAAAAGTATCCCGGAATAGAGGTCAAGAGAAATGAGGGACTCATTTTCGTAAGGGCACAAAAAGAATTTGATGCCGACCTGATCGTCGGAGATATCTCCAGGGTTTTCGGTGTTGCTTCCATCAGTCCGGCTGTTGAAACAGTATCCGATATGGACGAGATCGGACAAGCAGCGGTGGAATATATGCTGCGTTTGATCGAAAAAAAGGGTGTAAAAACCTTTAAGGTGGACGCAAAACGTGCAGACAAGAATTTCCCTGTCAAATCGCCCGATATTGCGAAGACCATAGGGGCAAAGGTGCTGATCGGCTGCAAGGTTTTGAAGGTGGATGTGCACAATCCTGATTGTCTGCTGTTTGTTGATGTAAGAAAAGATAAATCCTATATTTATGAGCAGAAAATTTCGGGTTTCGGCGGTCTGCCTCTTGGTACCAACGGGAAGGGAATGATCCTGCTGTCCGGCGGGATCGACAGCCCGGTCGCAGCCTGGCTGATGGCCAAACGGGGAATGCTGATTGAAGCTGTTCATTTCCATTCTTATCCATATACAAGCGAAAGAGCCAGGGAAAAGGTCGTCGATCTTGCTGGCATCGTTGCAGGTTACTGCGGCAGATTCAAGATGCATGTCATCAATCTTCTGCCAATTCAGGAGCTGATCGTACAAAACTGTCCGGAAGAAGAAACAACGATTCTGGTGCGTCGGTTCATGATGAAAATTGCCGAAAAGGTCGCGCAGGAAACCGACTGCTGCATGCTGATCACGGGAGAAAATCTGGGACAGGTAGCCAGCCAGACTGCGGAAGCATTGGTGGTTACCGATCAGTCCGTTCAAATGCCGGTCATGAGGCCGCTCATTGCCATGGATAAGGTAGACATCATGGATATCGCGAAAAATATCGGCACCTTTGAAACCTCGATATTGCCTTACGAAGACTGTTGTACTGTATTTCTTCCCAAACATCCGGCAACGAAGCCAAAGCTTGCAAAGATTTTGGTATCGGAAAGCAGACTGGAAGTGGAACAATTGGTTGCGGACGCCGTTGCATCCAAAGAAACAATCACCATTTACCCCGCAGAATGATGATAGCGCCTGCCGCCTATTTCGACAAAAATAGAATCAAATCCCCCGAATCTCTTAGCGACAGGGAAAGGACAAGCCTGTATAATTAGG
>JAQUYZ010000018.1 GCA_028691625.1 Eubacteriales bacterium | reverse complement strand
ACTTCAATCTGCTGAATGCCTATTTCCATCTGCCATATATGATTATATTCATTATGCTATGGTTTTTTTCTTCTGTCAAGAAGGAAATGTTACACTACTTGGCAATTCGTTTTTTCAACTTACATTTTACCACTCTGTCATGCCCTGCCAGATCTCTGACAATGGTAATCTCCTCAAACCGCTCCGAGTCCCTTGCCAGATCACATACCGCCTGCCCCTGATCGTGACCGATCTCCAGGTACAGCAGCCCTTCCGGTTTAAGATAATCCGGTGCGTCTTTTATGATGCGGTGATAGAAATCCAGTCCGTCCACACCGCCGTCCAGGGCTAAAAGCGGCTCGTGCTCTACGATCTCACGCTGCAGGGTTGGGATGATATCACGTCTGATATACGGAGGATTGGATGCGATCACATGAAATTTTGTTCCGCCGATCCCCTTGCGGAGAGAATGAAATAAATCCCCTTCCACAAATTTCATCAGCTTGGCGACTCCCGCATTTTTCGCATTTTCCTTTGCGACGGAGACCGCTTTACCGCTGACATCCGATGCAGTCACCCTGACATCCTTCAGGAGCCTGCACAGGCTGATGCCGACAGCTCCGCTTCCGCAGCATAAATCCAGAATCTGACAGCTGCCCCTCGGTGCCCTGCTTCCGTGGTTCATGGCTTTCCTGTCACTGATGATTTCTTCCACCATCGTCTCCGTATCCTGCCGCGGAATCAGCACATTCTCGTTCACCTTAAAGGGGATTCCCATAAATTCCTGCTCTCCGGTTATGTATTGTACGGGTGTTCCTCCGGCTCTTCTGTCGATCAGCTTGAAGTAACCCTCACACCTCTTCTCGTCAAGTAAAGAGGACGATATAATAAACAGCTCCTGCTTGTCCAGCTTCAGCAGAAACCGCATGATCAGCTCCGCATCAATCCGGGGATCCATGCAGCCTGCTTTCTCCAGCGCTGCCGTTCCGATCTGTAAAAGTTCTTTTATGATTAGACTCATCGATGTTTACTCCTCTTTGTTTTCCGTTTCCTCTTTTTTCTCTGCCTTCTCTTCGGCCGGCTTTTCTTCTTCCGCGATCAGCCTGCCGTCCTTGCCGCAGTCCCCTGTATAAACCGGCGTGTCCTCAGGCACCAGAACTGCCTTCATCGCCGCCGCGGCAACCTCCAGCTGCTTTTCATCCGGCTCTTTTGTGGTCAGCTTTTGCAGCAGCAAGCCGGGTACACTCAAGATCTTCACGGTCATAGAATCGCTGCGTCCTGCCCACCTCAGCAGCTCATAGGATAAGCCTGCGATGACCGGTATCAACAGCAGCCGGGATGTAATCCTCCAGATCAGATTGGGCCAGCCAAGCAGGGAAAAGAGCAGCAGACTGATCACCATGACAAACATAAGAAAGCTGGTCCCGCATCTTGGGTGCAGTGTTTCGTAAGGCTTACAGTTCTCCGGCGTCAGTTCCAGTCCGTTTTCAAAGCAGTGGATGCATTTGTGCTCCGCTCCGTGATACTGAAATACGGTCTGGATATCCTTCATCTTCGAAATGAGCAGGATATAGATCACAAAGAGCACGATCCGGAACACACCCTCAATCAGATTCAGCGCCACCTCATTGGCGGTCAGATACTTGAAAACGCTCACCACGGCTGTGGGAGCGATGATAAAGATTCCAACCGTAAACAGAATTGCAAGAATGACGGAAAGGTACAGGATCGCATTCAGCGCCCCTTTTTCTCCGAATCTCTTTTCCAACCAGATCGTCAGCTTGTCCTTCTCATAGCCCTGGCTGCCCTCGCAGCCCTCCAGTACCTCTGCGGAATAGAGCAGCGTTCTCGTGCCGACGACCAAGGAATCAACAAAGATAAAAATCCCTCTCAGGATCGGGATTTTTTTTATCCTGCCCGGTTTTTTCAGCAGTTCCGTCTTCAGATGGAGCGTGTCGTCAGGCTTGCGGATCACCACGGCAGTACGGTCTTCACCCTTCATCATGATCCCTTCCAGCACTGCCTGACCGCCAACCTTCGTCGGGCAGGCGCTCTTTATAAAAATTTTCTTAAAATCCATGAATACTATTAAGCCTCCAGCTTCGTCTTCTTTATAATCTTGATAAAGTCTGCATTGTTCTTTGTATGAGCGAGCTGGTCTATGATATTTTCCGTAACCTCCTGGGTACCGATGTTTGCCATCGCACGTCTCATGGTCCAGATCGCCTCCAGCTCATCCTGGCTCATGAGCAGATCCTCTCTTCTGGTCCCTGATTTGTTCAGGTTGATTGCCGGGAAGATCCTCTTCTCCGAAAGTTTACGGTCCAGATGAAGCTCCATGTTTCCCGTTCCCTTGAATTCCTCGAAGATCATATCATCCATACGGCTACCGGTTTCAATGAGAGCCGTGGCAAGAATTGTGATGCTGCCTCCCTCTTCCATTTTACGGGCTGCACCGAAAAACTTCTTCGGTTTGTGGAGTGCGCCCGGATCCAGACCTCCCGATAAGGTTCTCCCGGTCGGCGGGATTACGAGATTGTAGGCTCTGGCCAATCTGGTGATGCTGTCCAGCAGAATGACAACGTCTCTGCCATGCTCAACAAGCCGCTGGGCCCTGGCGAGTACCATTTCGGCTACCTTTACATGGTTTTGCGGCATTTCATCAAAGGTGGAGTAGATTACCTCTCCGCTGATGGACCGCTGCATGTCGGTTACCTCCTCGGGACGCTCATCAACAAGCAGAACGATCATTTCGATATCGGGATACATTTTTTCAATACTGTTTGCGACCTTCTTTAAAAGAACGGTTTTACCGGCTTTCGGCGGCGCAACGATGAGACCTCTCTGTCCTTTTCCGATCGGCGCAACCAGATCGATCAAACGCATGGAAAGCTCGGTTGCACCGTTTTCCAGTGAAATTCTCTGGTTTGGAAAAATCGGAGTCAAATCGTCAAAGTCCGGTCTTCTGATGGCAACTCCCGGTTCATCTCCGTTTACCGAATTGACATACAGCAGGGCACCGAACCGTTCCCCTTCGTTGGGCTTTCTGGAAATTCCTCTTAATTTGTCCCCTGTTTTTAAGTTAAACCGCCTGATTTGGGACGGTGATACATAAATGTCCTTGTCGCTTGTCAGGAAATTGTGGAATCGTAGGAAGCCGAAGCCGCCTTCGGCGATTTCCAGGATGCCCTCCACTTCCGGCCTATCCTCCCTCGGACCTTCCTGGGCCTTCTTTCCCTGCTCCCCTGCCGCGGGTGTTTCCGCCTTCACAGGCGGAGTCTCGGGCGCTGTCGCCTTCGCAGGCGGAGTCTCAGGCGCTGCTGCCTTTGCAGGCGTTGGCACATCAACCGCAGGTGTTTCCGCCTTCCTGACAGTTTTCTTTCTGACAGCTGTTCCGGCAGGCACCGGGTCGGCTGCCTTTTCGGCGGAATCCGCCTCTGCCTTTCCCCTTGGCTGTGAAATCGCCTGAATCAGCTCGGCCTTTCTCAGTTTTTCATAATTCGGAACATGAAAAGACTTTGCGATCTCCCGCAGCTCTGCAAGCTTTTTACTATTCAATATCTCGATATCCATATTACCTCCCGATTTGGAATGTCCAGAAAAAATTGATTCCATAGAATAAACAGTATCATTTGAAAAAAAGAAAAAATTAGATGGGTTGTTAAGATCGCCGGATCTACGGCGCCATTACTTCATTTCCAGGATTTTTATACCGTCAGTGATAAAGGTCACCTCCGTCCCTTTCTTCGGAGTTCCCTCGGTCCTGCTGTTTTTGTCCAGAATGTAACAGATGATATCCTTGTCTTCGTTCTCAATCTCCAGTAAGGATGTGCTGCTGTCCATTTCTTCTATCCCGGTTAAAAGCCCGGTTCCGGTCTGTGTTTTTGTGACCACATGAAGCTGCAATGCGCTGTTCTTCGGATTGCTTTCGTCATAGAAAGCACCCCAGGCAACGACTGCAGTGGAACCCGTGCTGATGCCGGCAAGTCCATTATAATTCACCTTGCCGTTAATTACAATCTGTGTTTTCGGATTTATCTGTATCACTCTTCCCGTGCCGTCTGACTGTGTCATCATGAGCTTGTGCTGATAGGAATCAACCGATACCACAGTGCCCCGGTACGATTGAATTTCCTTCTCAACGGAATAAAGACCGGCATTGGCCGATTCAAAAACACGATTGCTGATTGCGGCAAACTCCGCTCTCTTTATGCTGCTTGCAGGATGGAACATCTTTGTATCATCCCCATGCATAATGCCATGCCGGTATAACAGGTCTATGTAAGGCAGCGTTTCCGCGGAAATACTGTCCTTGTCGCTGTAAATCAGGGAATAGGCGGGTGACAGCTTGCGCGCCATGGCCTTTGCGGTCCAAAGCGCTACCTGCTCTCTGGGCGCCGGAATTCCCAGTCCGTTCTCATCGGTAAAGTCGAGGAGCTCATCCTCTGTAAGCAGTTCGTATTTCAGTCCGTATGCAACATAAATTTTCGCCCACTCGGCAATCTTGTTTTCTGCGAATAAATCAGTATATTCACCAGAGAAGTCTTCGGTGCTTTTCAGCTCGTCTGCTGCGGATAAGGCCCTGTAAAGCATGGTCATGGATTCTTCCTTTGATACTGCATGCTCAGGCAGGAACTGATAGGAGCCGTCCGGCGACTGATAGCCGTTGATAATGCCTTTGCCGGCGGAAAAGTCTATGTACTGGTATCCCCAGTAGTCTGCATTCACATCGGTAAAATCGCCTGCCGTCATGGCAAAGGCTGTTTGCCCTTCCGAAAAAGAAGAGAGGCTGAGGCCAATCATCAATGTTATCATGATACTTGCTAACCGTTTTCCGCGCTTCATCATTTTTGTCTCCCGCATCCCGCTTTCTTTTTCCTTGATGGCAATTTTTTCTTATTCACCGGCCGCATCCTCTGTGATGGTTTTCGGCTCGATGGAATAGATCTGTTGGATCATTTCCGCGGTTCCCTCCGCATCCGGAATCACAAAATAAGGAGGATCCGGAAGCGGTGTTGCAGGCAGCATATACGTTGTTATGTCATCTCCCGAAATACCCATGGCTTTTGTGGCCAGGGAGGTTGCCTTGCCGATCGTGATATCGGATTCCACATTGTTGAATACGGTCTTCGCGATCTTTGGCAGCTGGAAACTCAGGCATTGCCTGAATGCGGACTTCATAAATTCCTGCTGCGCCTTCACACGACCGATATCCCCTTCCAGATAGCCTTTACGATATCTGAGAAACTGCACGGCATGATCTCCGTCCAGAACCTGATGTCCCTTCGGTATGTTAATTACCAGCGGCGGAGTGTCGTAAGGATCTGAATATTTCATGTTGAACTCGATGTCCATTGGCACTCCTCCCATGGAATCGACAATCGTTTCAACCCCTTTATAATCAATGACTGCATAAAAGTTGATCGGCATCCCCAGAAGGATCTCGCTGACGGCTTTCGCCGTGTTGACCGGATTTCCCCGATATGCCGCGTTGATTTTGTTTTCCCCCTCGCCGTTGTAGCCGTCGCGATGGTAGTAGGTGTCCCTTGGGATGGAAATCAAATCCATATGTTGTGCTTCTGTGTCAAAGCTGGCAACCATGATGGTATCGGTCAGATTTGCATTGATCCCAAGCAGCAGAATGTTTACTCTTTTTTTATCCTTGAACGCCTCAAAAAAAGGGCTGTCCTCATCGACAATCACAGGAAGCTGCTCCTCAAGCACCACATTGTCACCGTCCCCAAACAGATTTGTATCTGCAACCTCTCCAAAAATCGCCAGTCCGGGCGTGCATAAAATGACAAAAACAATAAAAGAGACGAGGAAAGTCCTTAAGAAGCTCTGTATCTGGCTTTTCCCCGATTTTACCTTTCCTTTTCCGTTTCTAATCTCTGTACCCATTGTTACTAAAATTACCTCTCTTTTCCCCCATTTGCTGCAAAAACCACCGGGCCAGTGAATTCCTTCCGGATTTGTCCATTTTGTTATTAATGCCCAGTAATCGTTATATTTTATACCTTTTTGCCCAAAAAATAAATAGGGAAGGGGAATTCCCTATATTACTTTTTTATTACATTCATTGAAAAAGTAAGTTCCACCCTGTGATTCACCAAACTGTTGAATAAAAAAACATCGTAAAATCAGCTGATTTGTACAATGTTTTTTGTCATTTATCCATTATTCTGCTTCCGCCTGATCCGGCTCGATCTGATAGATCTGCGTCAGCATCTCCTCAATTCCGTCCTCATCGGAGAACCAGTAGGACAAACCATCCTTCGTGCCGGACTCACCGGGAATCATGACGGTCTGCATATCTTCTCCGTCAAGGCCCACCGCGTTGGCCGCCAGCTTTGTCGCCATACCCAGCGGAAGGTCAGAGTCCACATTGTCCAGCGTCGTTTTCACGACCTTTGGAAGACTGAAGCCAAGTGCCTGCCGGAATGCCGATTTGATAAATTCCTGCTGCGCCTTGATTCTGCCGATATCTCCCTCCGGATAACCCGCATATCCGCCGGAACCCTTCCGGAACCGCAAAAATTCGACTGCTTTGTCGCCATCCAGCACCTGATAGCCCTCCGGGATATCGATTTTCAGCGGCGGATCATCGTAAGGATCGTTATAATGCATATGGAAGGTGATGTTCATGGGAACGCCACCCATGGAATTCACGACCTTTTTTACCACATCATAATCCACAACCACATAATAATTGATTGGCATACCCATGAGAATATCGCTGACAGCAGAAGCGGTGCCTACCGCCTTGTCGACGCTGTAGATGGAATTGATCTTCTTTTCCGCGGCGCTGTCCGCGCCTTCCCGCTCATAATATGTATCTCTCGGTATGGATATTACATCCACATGCTTGGCATCCAGATCGTAGCTGCCCAGCATGAGCGTATCTGTCATGCCGTCATTGACGCCGAGCACCAGGATATTCACCCGGTTCTTGTCCTTAAAGGCTTCGAAGAACGGACTGTTCCGGTCCACCAGGACAGGCATGTCGTCCATGAGCTTTTCCGTACCGCTGAATAGCCTGATATTGCCTGCAAGACTTAGTCCCCATTGAATGGGGACTAAGAGTATTGTAAATATTAAAAACCCTGTTACAAATGTTTTAAAAAATATTTTCATAAATCAGCTGCATTTATAGATTCTTTAGTTGTATTTATAGAATCCTTCTCCTGTTTTTCTACCCAATTTTCCTGCCCTGACCATCTTCTTGAGAAGCGGATGCGGTCTGTACTTGTCTTCGCCGAATTCCGCATGCAATACTTCCATGATCGCCAGACAAACGTCCAGTCCAACCAGGTCTCCGAGGGCCAGCGGACCCATTGGGTGATTTGCGCCAAGCATCATGGCCTGGTCAATATCCTCCGCCTTGGCTACACCGTCGGCGAGGATTCCGATTCCTTCATTGATCATTGGAATCAATATTCTATTTACTACGAATCCGGGGGCTTCCTCAACCTCTACCGGTGTCTTGCCCAGATTCTTTGTGAGCTCCAGAATGACATCTCTTGTTTCATCCGAGGTAGCAAGGCCCTTGATGATCTCAACCAGCTTCATCATCGGCACCGGATTGAAGAAATGCATTCCGATGATTTTGTCAGGTCTGTTTGTGGCGGCTGCGATCTCTGTGATGGAAAGCGAGGAGGTGTTCGTCGCAATAATGGTTCCGGGCTTGCAGAGCTGATCCAGCTCGGCGAACAATGCCTTTTTTGATTCCATATCTTCGGTGGCAGCTTCTATGATCAGATCTGCGTCCGCAACGATGTTGATATCCGTTGATCCTTTGATTCTTGCCATAACAGCATCCTTGTCCGCAGCTGTGATTTTTTCCTTGGTAACCAGTCTGTCAAGATTTTTATTGACAGTGGCAATTCCCTTTTCTACGGAACTTTCCCTTCTGGCGCGGAGTACGACCTCATAGCCGCTTTGCGCGAGTACCTGTATGATTCCGGCACCCATTGTTCCCGTTCCTAAAACTCCTATCTTTTTCATTTCGTTCCTCCATTTCCCCTGCTCGCCTGATTCACTGCGAACCGTAACAACAATGTTTCAATTCCCTGTTAATGAATATTACACTAATATAGAGTACCTCTTTTTCCAAAAATTTTCAACTGTTTCTCATGCATGGTCAGAAAGTTTTCGATCAATTATTTCGATTTGAGCACCTTCCGCATTTCGGATTTATAGCTCTCTACCCCCGGCTGGTCAAAGGGGTTTACCCCATTCAAATATCCGCTGAGCGCGCAGGCAGTCTCAAAAAAATAGACCAACTGTCCGAAACAGTGGGGCGTCAATGCCGGAATCTCCAGCTTGATAATGGGAACCCCTGTTGCTTCATGTGCCGCGATAACACCTTCCACTGCCGCCTGATTGATGGCATTCATGCTCCTGCCCGCCAGCAGCTCGCCGGCGCTTTCCGGAACAGTGAGGTCGCCGGGCGGATTCAATACGTTCAGCACCGTTTCGAAGAAGATCTGATTGCCGTCCTGCAAAAACTGTCCCATGGAATGAAGGTCCGTACTGAATTGAAGAGCGGCCGGAAATATTCCTTTTCCGTCCTTTCCTTCACTCTCCCCGAAGAGCTGCTTCAGCCATTCGGCGAAAAACTGAAGCTTGGGCTCATAATACTCAAATAGTTCAATCGTTTTCCCGCTGTTCAGCAAGGAAACCCTCGTTGCTGCGAGCAATTCGGCGTCTGACTTCGGCCTCTTTGCCTCCGCTGCGGCAGCTTCCGCGCCCTTCAGCATCCCTTCCACGTCGATTCCCGCCACTGCAATGGGCAGCAAACCCACAGCCGTCAGGACGGAATATCTTCCTCCGATATCGTCCGGTACGACAAAGGAAACGTAGCCTTCCCGGTTTGTCTCCTCTCTTAATATCCCCTTTTCTGCGTCGGTAATCGCATAAATTCGTCCGGCAGCTTCCTTTCTTCCATATTTTTTATACAGCTCGTCTTTCAGTATGGAAAAAGCGACGCTGGACTCCGTCGTTGTCCCCGACTTGGAGATGACACAGAGACACAGATCCTTTCCGCTGATCTTTTCCAGAAGCTCACGATGATAGGTTCCGCTCAGGTTCTGACCGGCAAAGTAGATCTCCGGTACGCCTAACGTTCCGAAGTCGGCTTCTTTTTCGGTTCTCAGGGCGCGGATGGCCGCCTGGGCACCCAGATAGGAACCGCCAATCCCGATTACGACGAATACCTGACACTGCTTCCGGATTTTCTCTGCGGCAGCCTTGATATCCGAAAGCTCCTGCCGGTCATAGGAGAAGGGCAGTCCGACCCAGCCGGTAAACGGCTCTTTTCCCGACCACAGTCTGTTTTTAGCGGCTTCAAGCTCCGCCTGACCTGCAGTAATCGTCTGCGGTCCAAGCAAAGAACGCGATAGATCCAGTTTTATAGATTCACTCATAGACAGATCCTCCTATCAATAATAATGGGTTACTTATTTTCTTTCCCGTTGCTGCCCGATCTGCTGTAATTCGGCACAAGCTTCTGCAGCCAGGCCTTGACTTCCTCATCCTTCATGGTCAGGATCCCGTTGATGCTTTCTTCGGTGCAGATCTTCTGGCTGCCCAGCATTTCATCGAGTTCCGGTGATGGCGGCAGCGGATGACCCACATATATTTTATTATGCGCCGTCTTTTCTATTCCTTCTTCGTCAAGAAGCAGCTCTTCATATAATTTTTCCCCCGGGCGCAGGCCTGTGACCTTGATATCGATATCCACGTTTGGGATATAGCCGGAAAGCCGGATTACATTTTCCGCAAGGTCCATGATCCGAACCGGATCTCCCATATCCAGAATAAAGATTTCTCCTCCCGTCGCCATGGCTCCGGCCTGAATCACAAGCTGTACTGCTTCCGGAATGGTCATGAAATACCTGGTGATTTCCTCATGGGTGACCGTTACGGGGCCGCCCCGTTCAATCTGCTTTCGGAACAGCGGAATTACACTGCCGTTGCTGCCCAGTACGTTTCCGAACCGGACCGCGGAATAGCTTGTCCGGGACTGGGTGCTTTTTTCCTGCAGGATCATTTCCGCTACCCGCTTCGTTGCTCCCATGACGTTGGTCGGATTGACCGCTTTGTCGGTGGAAATCATGACAAAATTCTCTACCGCATACTCGTCGGCCAGATCAATCATGTTTTTAGTTCCGACGATATTGTTGATTACCGCGTCTTTGGGGTTGCTTTCCATCAGCGGAACATGCTTGTGGGCAGCCGCATGGAAAACCACGTGGGGCTTATACTTGATAAAAACCTCCCTCATTCTCTGTCTGCTGCGCACTGATGCAATGACCACTTCAAACTCCAATGAGGGAAACGTGCTCTTGATTTCGATGGAAAGCTCGAAGACGGAGTTTTCATAAATGTCCAGTGCAATAAGCTTTCTGGGCTTGAACCGGGCGATCTGCCGGCACAGCTCCGATCCGATGGAGCCGCCGCCGCCTGTAACCAGAACGATTTTCCCTTCCAGGTAACCCGTGATTTCCCTGAGGTTGACCTGCACCGGGTCTCTGCCGAGCAGATCCTCAATGTCAACGTCTCTCAGTTTGCTGATGCTGACCTTCTCGTTGATCAGGTCGCTGATACCAGGCAGGATTTTCATCTTGCAGCGGGTTTTGTTACATTCGTTGACGATTTCCTGAATTGCTTTCTTATTCGCCGAAGGGATGGCGATGATGATCTCATCCACCCCGTGTTTTCTCGCAAGCTGCTTGATGGCAGAGTGATTGCCCGCTATCTTTACGCCTGCGATGTTTTGATTCAATTTATTCGGATTGTCGTCGACTGCCACAACGACTTTTTTCCCAAGATCCGGGTGCTGTTTGATGTCCTTGATGATTGCTGCTCCGGCGTCGCCGGCCCCAACCACCATGACCTTGCTGATCGCAGCGCCCTTCTCGCTTTTACGCAGGAGACTGATAAGGTTCAGCATCACGCCGGGTTTTCGCAGATCCCGTATGATCCGATAGCCGAAACGAACACCGCCGATGAGCAGGATGTCCAGCACAAAACTGAAAACGTATATGCTGCGCGGGAAGTACTGCTGTGTAAATTCCAGATAAACGATGGTTGCCGCCGAGGCCGCTGCCGCCGCCAGAACGATTTTTACAAGCTCCTCCGTCCCGGCATATTTCCAGAGACTCCGGTACAAACCAAAGGCCCAGAAGGCGATGAGCTTAACGGCGGTAATTACCACGATATTATTCGCATATACGGCAAAAAAACCGGAAAATACATCGGAAATCGTAAATTCAAAGCGCAGCAGGAACGACACAATATATGCGAAATTAATACAAATGATATCAACAAATAACAGAAGTGCGATTCTTGAAAACTTTACCATAAAATACGACGATCCTTTCAACAATAAAATGCTGAAACAATTGACGGAGCCATTGAAATGAATCCGCTGCTTCAGCATTTAGTTTACTCTATTTTGCTTGTATTATCAAGTTAAGATTGGTTCAGGATTCTTCGCATTCTACTGCCGGTTCTCTCACCGTGGCCACAAATATCTTCAAAAGCTGTTCTACACGTCCAAGTTGATTCCGGTTACAGCTGCGTTCACTGCCTTCGTAGCGATCAGGTCGATTCCCTCCTCCATAAAGTCCTTTTGAATTTCCTGGCCCATCTCCACAGGCGCTTCGACGGTGATCTTCGAAA
>JAQUYZ010000424.1 GCA_028691625.1 Eubacteriales bacterium | reverse complement strand
ATAAGTTTTCAAACATTTTCATCTTCCTTTTTCTATATGTTTATTTCATTAATTATCTTTAACCCTTATATTTTAAACTCTTTCAACATATTATGTCAAGATAATATGCAGATGCTCCTTGCCTTTCCGAATTAAAACCCTCCGACTCAGGTTTTCCTGAGTTGTCCGATCACATCATAGGTCACATCGGTGTGATAGCCAAGAGAAGCAAGCTTTCTGCCGATTCTGGCAATGGTTTTTTCGTCCATCTCCTTGACTTGATTCAGAAGCTTCCTTGCTTCCTTCATGGCGGCGTCTTTTTCCGACATGCGGTCAAAGCTCTCTGCCAGGGCATCCCGGATCAACCCAGTGTCGATCCCCTTCTCCTTCAATTCAAGCTGCAGCCGAACAGGACCTCTGCCCTTGCCCATGCCGTATCTTATATAATCGCCGCAATATCTGACATCATCAACATAATGAAGCCCTTTGAGATCGTTCATCTCTTCTTCAATTTCGCTTTCCAAAAAGCCCTTGGAGACAAGGTGAGTCCTCACTTCATATTCACTTCGTTCCCTGTGTTCCAAATAGCGCAGGGCCGTTTCATGACAATTCTTCGGCGTCGGCATATTCAATATCCTTTCCTCAAAAACTGAATTTATCTCCTGCACCCGCCGGGATGCAGCGTTCCTTCATCAATCCTCTTAAGTCACAGATCGCAAAAATGCCGGTACAATGCACCGGGAGAACGTAATCCATTTCTTCTGAGGCGATCTGCCCAAGAATGTGATTGCGTGATTCTGCGTCCGAGTTATAAAGGTGCATTCCCGCAAGAAGTCCCATGATTCTCTCTCCGGGGAACAGTGATTTTGCGTATTGGATGCACGGAATGACGCCTGTATGGCTGCAGCCGGAGAAAACAAAGATCCCTCTGCTTTTTCCATTTTTATCTCTGAGTCTGATCGAAAGAAACTGTTCGTGTTCCATACAATCGGCGGACAGGCTGCCATCCTCGTTCTTCAGAAAAAAAGTTTCTGTCGGCACATAATCGTCCGGGATTGGAATCGTTCCCGATACTGCGATATCATCCGAAATCCAGGTAACGCCCTTTGTCAGAATCAGACGGCCGTTAAGCTTTTCATACTGCTGCTTTGACCATTGGATGCTGCACGGCTCCTTATCCAATATTCCGTTTTCCATGCCATAGGTTTTCTCAAACGCTTTTTCATGAATATATACCTTCGCAGTTTTGTTTCCTTCGCAGAAGGAAGGTACTCCGCCCATATGATCATAGTGTCCATGGCTGATTACAACCATATCCACCTTCTCCAGATCAACCTTCATGCGCTCCGCATTCTTCCTGTATATGTCAGAGGCTCCCGCATCAAACAGGATTTTTCTGTCTCCTGCTTCTACGTAGACGGACAATCCGTGTTCTGCAAGACATGCAGGATCGTTCGTCCTGTTCTCGCTTAGTATCTGTACCTTCATTGTGCAACACCTTCTTTCTTTTTCGCCATGGACGGCATACTCAGTCCAATGACTCCGACTATAATTAATATCGTGCAGATAATATGATAAGGCGCAAGGGGCTCACCCAGAACGATCACGCCGGCTACGATAGAGATGGCTGTAGAGAGATTTCCGAATATCGTCGCCTTGACCGCTTCCATATGGGCCAGGATATAAGCCATGATCAAAGCGGAGATCAAGGTGGAAGGGATCCCGAGATATGCGGTCGCCAAAATAAAGTTCATATGAGTCAGCGGTTCAAAATACTCTGAAAGCGTCCCGGTTTTGATCCCGAAAACGATTGTTGCCAGATTGAACAGGATACAACCGCCTGCAGTGATAAAAAATGTGATCTCAAAGGGCTTGTAAACTCCCCTTACGTATCGCATCATGACATTGCTGCAGGCCATGCTTACGCTTGACAGCAGTAGTATGACAAGTCCCGTGATGTTGACGGAAATATCTGAGGCACCGAGCACAAACATGGTAATCACTGCCGCAACGGACATGCAGACAAAGATATTCTGCTTCCAGTTTGTGCTTTCTTTCAGAAACGCACTTGCAATGATTTTCGCCAGGATCGGAATAATTGCAAAGATAATCCCGCTTTCGATGGAGGTCGAAAACACAAGACCGATCGTCTGAAGAACCATAAACCCTACATACAGCCCCGCAGTCAGTGCCAGTTTTTTCTTCGGTTTGCCGCGCAGATCAATTTTTACCAAACCAATCAAGACTGTTATTAATGTTGCCAAAAATGCAAAATTAAAACGGAAGGTCAGAGTTTCCAGCGGCGTTGCAACAGAGATACAGGTTTTTACCCCAATAAAGGAAAACCCGACGATTAGGGAAAACAGAACCGCACTCCCGTAAACTTTCAGGCCGCTTGCCTTCCTGCTCATCACATTCTCATTGGTCATTTTATCTTTCATAATCCATTACTGCCTTCCTTGTGTGTTTGTTTTAACGATAAATTTATATGTTTACGGCACTAGGTCGATCACAGCTTTCACCGGAACTCCGCTGCCGCTGCAGTATGCTGCTTTTATTCCGCAGTCGATTTCCACTTTGCCGATCGATCCATGTAATTGATTACCGGTCCCGCTCTTCTTTAGTATC
>JAQUYZ010000423.1 GCA_028691625.1 Eubacteriales bacterium | reverse complement strand
TACACCTGCTACTGTGATTTTCATAATGAATACCCTCTCTTGTGTTTTTTGTTTTCTGCTCTTTGTAACCGGATCTCAATAGAATGCATAATGTTAATTTAAACATCATATATGTTTTTATTTGAATAGAATCTTTCTGTTTTCATTGCCATTCTATTTATTACATGTTATTATATCACTGTTTCCCGTAATAAAAAAGCATTAATGATGTTATTTGTACTAACATTTTTATAAAATTATTCTGAGCCAATGAAAAAACTATCGTTATCACTTTTATCAAAACAAGTTATAACTTCTCGCAAGGAAAGAAAAATAACACAGTTACAATTATCGGAACTCACCGGCATCAACCGGGCAATGCTTAGCCGATTGGAATCTCAGGATTATATTCCCTCCATTCCGCAGTTGGAAAAATTAGGGGAAGTTCTTGATTTTGAACCTGTCTCTCTGTTTGTCAATGACAGTTCCGCAAAATCATTCACAAAATGTTCTCCTCTCAATATCGCAGTTGCGGGTACCGGCTATGTGGGACTTTCCATTGCTGTTCTGCTGGCTCAGCATAATCGCGTAACCGCAGTAGACATTATTCCAGAAAAAATCGAACTGATTAATCATAAAAAATCTCCGATTCAGGATGAATATATTGAAAAATATCTTGCCGAAAAATATCTTGATCTGAACGCCACCCTGGATGGTGAAGCTGCTTATAAAAATGCCGATTTTGTAGTTATTGCAGCACCTACCAATTATGACAGCAAGAAAAACTATTTTGATACCTCTGCAGTAGAAGCAGTCATTGAACTGGTATTAAAAGTGAATCCTGATGCAATTATGGTAATCAAATCCACCATACCGGTGGGATACACTGCCAGTATCAGAAAAAAATATAATACAAAAAACATTATCTTCAGTCCGGAATTTTTGAGAGAATCCAAAGCATTATATGATAATCTCTATCCCAGCCGGATCATCGTATCTACAGACAAAACCGATGAACGGCTGGTAAAAGCTTCCCATACCTTCGCTTCTCTTTTGCAGGAAGGTGCATTAAAAGAAAGCATTGAGACCTTATTTATGGGATTTACGGAAGCGGAGGCGGTAAAACTCTTTGCCAATACCTATCTGGCGCTTCGAGTTTCCTATTTCAACGAGCTGGATACCTATTCAGAAATAAAAGGGCTGAATACAAAAGATATTATAGATGGAATTTGTCTGGATCCCAGAATTGGATCCCATTACAATAACCCCAGTTTTGGTTATGGCGGCTACTGCCTGCCCAAAGACACGAAACAGCTCCTGGCAAATTATGATGACGTCCCCCAGAGCATGATGAGCGCGATTGTCGAAAGCAACCGGACAAGAAAAGAATTTATCGCTGATCGTGTACTGGAACTGGCCGGCGCATATGAAGCCAACAGTACCTGGGATGCAGCAAAAGAAAAAGAAGTCATTGTCGGAGTATACCGGCTGACGATGAAAAGCAATTCCGACAACTTCCGCCAGAGCAGCATTCAGGGTGTTATGAAGCGGATCAAAGCAAAAGGCGCTACCGTTGTCATTTATGAACCCACGCTTGAAAACGGTACCACCTTCTATGGTTCAAAAGTAATCAATGATTTGGAAGAATTCAAGAAAATCAGCAACAGCATTATTGCAAACAGATATGACAGCCGGTTAGATGACGTTAGAGAAAAGGTGTATACGAGAGATTTATTTCGGCGGGATTAAAATCGGTTAAACCAGGGGGGACATGCTTTCCAACCGTGCGGAATTGAAGCCAGAAGCATTCGAGGATCTGTTATGAATATGGCACACGGGAGAAGCTGCCATTATCTTTCGACGAAGTATCTGAAAAACTTCTCCAATATAAAATTGCCTCACCATCCAGATTTTTCATGGATGATGGGGTAATATTTTTTTGAACAGTTCTTTATTCAAATATATCTGTTCCCGCTATTTGCAGTATTGCTGAAATAGCTGTCTTATAACTTACATCATCATCTAAAAGACGTGTCGTAAGAACTTCATAATCCATTTTATAGATTTCTTTATCCACAATTTCCTTTAACAGTTCCGGGATTACCACATCTTCTTTGGCAGAAGGACAGATTGGCGATTTTGACCTTACGTTTCGAACTTCTTTCACAAGCGCCTTGAATGCTTCGTCTTGTGGAACCAATGGCAACAACTTGTAAATGTCATATAGATGTCGTGAATGTTTCCGTTCTTTTCCCTGGAGATAATAATCACATATCGCAAACACTTTATCTGCAAGCGTACGGTCAAGCCCTTGGACTTTCATTTTGAAAGGTTCTAACCGATATTCCCCAATCATTTCTGGTGCCTCCACAGCCATCATATCCCCAATCATATTATGAACATCCAACATTACCGTAGGAAATGATACTGTGATGTAGGATGTTTCCAACAACACTGTTGGCTTTACTGCTTCACTCTCTATGTCACTCACAGAGGTATATGCTATATCATAACGATTATAATCCCGTCTGCTTCGTGTATCATCCAGGTTTGGTATTTCCAATCCCATTGCTTCAATAACTTCAACCAGCACATATTTTAGCTTCTTTTTTTGTCCTTGCGAAAGCGAAGTA
>JAQUYZ010000017.1 GCA_028691625.1 Eubacteriales bacterium | reverse complement strand
GGATCATATCCGCCGCGATGAGAATCGAGTCCTTACTGACCCGGAACAGGTTTTCCTGGATAATTTTTGTATCCGCATACGGAATGTTATATTCCGGCAGATACTCCAATACTGCGCCGGACGCGACTTCAAACGAATTCGTCAACTCTCCGTGGCCGTCCTCCATCCTGTAAAACTTTCCGGCCGACGGGGTAGTCACCAGTGCTCTGGCACCCTTCT
Organism: Eubacteriales bacterium; assembly: GCA_028691625.1. GTDB lineage: Bacteria > Bacillota > Clostridia > Peptostreptococcales > Anaerovoracaceae > Anoxybacterium. Next base: position 11,709 of record JAQUYZ010000017.1, on the reverse strand, counting down.
CGACGGTGATATCTACGGTAAGCCGGTCATTTTGCAGAACTCCGCCCGTCGGATTCAAAATATAGGTGAATGCCGTACCATCAGTTTCTTCATAGTACGGCGGCAGGACCTGCAGCGGCAGCTGGTAAAATTGATTTGCGATATAGGTTCTGCCGCTTTGCCTGCGACGATATCGAAGTCTTAATATGCCTTCTGTTCCTTTCAATGTTAAAAAACCCCCGCTATTCTTCAAACAACATGTCCTTTTTAATCCACCGGACGATCGCATCCACTCCCGTTCCGTCATAAAGATTGGAAAACACATATGGCTTTTCGCCCCGGGCGATTTTTGTGTCGCGCGCCATCACTTCCAGGCTGCAATGAACATATTCGGCAATGTCGATCTTGTTGATCACAAGCAGATCCGATTTGGTGATTCCCGGGCCGCCTTTTCTCGGTATTTTTTCACCCTCTCCCACATCGATGACAAAGATCAGACCATCTACCAGCTCGGGGCTGAAGGTGGCAGCAAGATTGTCTCCTCCGCTCTCGACAAAGATCAGATCCAGATTATGAAACCGCTGCTTCAGCGCTTCAATCGCATCGAGGTTCATGGAGATGTCCTCCCGGACAGCGGTATGGGGGCATCCTCCCGTTTCTACACCGATGATCCGCACAGGGTCAAGGACTCCCGCGCGGGTCAGAATCAGGGCGTCTTCTTTTGTATAGATATCGTTTGTGATGACTCCGATCTCATATTCGTCTGCAAGTCTTCTGCATAGGCATTCGATCAGTGCTGTTTTCCCAGAACCCACCGGTCCGCCCACGCCGATCTTGATTGGCTTTCTCATTGCTTCCCTCCGTTAGTTTTTCTTATTTAAGACATGTACAAGCGTGTTTGCAAGGTTTCATGCTGCATGGAAGCGATGTCCAGACCAGGGCAAAACGCGAAGGCATCCTCTGCATCCGTGCGGAAAGCACATTCCGCTGCCTTTGCAATATCGCCGTACAGACTCAGCAGGATTCGCTGCGCTTGTATGTTTCCAAGGGGAATCAGCTTGAGTCCGCTCTGGACCAGGCTGTTGACAGAGCTGAACAGAAACGCGTTCAGCGCGTCTTCCTTTGTGAGGCCCAGCCTGGCTGAAACCAGCGCAAAGGCAACGGGATAAGAAGACCCGCTTCCGCAGCAGCCCTCATAATAGTCTGTGAGAATTTGATCCGCCGTTATCTGCGAGGCGATCCTCAGCAGGGCTTTTCCCGTGCGAAGGCAGCCTTCCCGGGATTCTTTCGTCAGTTTCATAGCCGCAAGCTGCCGGTCCAGCCCCCTGAGACCGACAAGGCTTTTGGAGGCAGCCAGATCATACGCACTGCACAGGAACGGGCCCTCCAGACCGGCCAGCGTCGTATTGACGTATGCAAGGAGAAACTTCCGGAAATCCTCTTCATCGGATACCTCTCCATGAGTCACGAAGGTCTCAAGCCCCCATGACTGGCTGAAGGAGCCGGTGGGGAAGGTTCCTCCTGCAAGCTGCAGGATTATAAAAAGTTGTTCTTTTTTCATCGCACTCCCTCAAAGATTATGATCGTCATGGTGGTGGTGACTGTGCGCATGACGACTGCCGGAAGCGGACAGATTGGCGGGAATCCCGTCCAGTTTCCTGATTTCTCTGGAATAATCCACTCCCAGAATCTCCATCATTTTTTCCAAAACAGAATCATAGGGCGCCCGGATGCAGTCATGGTAGAGATACGCCCGTTGATGCATGTTCCCGACATTGAATGCCGCCTTTGCCCATTCCATATTGTTTTTCGGTCTGATTTCAAATACTTCTTCTTCCTTCAGATCGATGACGATGATCACGGAACCATCCTGATAGAGGATATCGCCGTTGTGGAGGTGCTCTCCCTCCGGCAATGAAATTCCGATTATCCGGCCGCTTTCTGTCGTCACTTTCTGATGAGGCTTTGCAATTTCGTCATGGGTGAGCCTGACTCTGTCAATTCTTCGCGTTCCCTGTTCCGCATCGCGAAGATTTCCCAACACTTTCTCTGCTATCATTTATTCCACCGTTTACCTGAAAAAATATTTTTGTGCGAGAGGCAAAACCGTTGCGGGTTCACTCTGGATCTGCTCTCCGTTGACATAGACCTTGTAGGTTTCCGGGTCTATTTTTATGTTCGGGCAGAAGCTGTTTCTTATCATGTCCGCTTTTCCGAGATGTCTGGTATTTCTGACGGGCAGCAGCTTTTCTCCCGAATTCGGCAGCAGGCTGGCAAGACCGTTGTCAATTGCCGCCTGTGTTACGAAGATCCGGCAATAACGGCTGCAGTTGCTGCCCATTGCCCCGTACTGCTTTCTGTATATGATCGGCTGGCTCCACTCAATGGATGCGTTGACATCTCCCGTGTGAGAATAGACCAGTGCGCCGCATTTAAAGATCATCCTTGCTTTCGCTCCGAAAAACTTTGGGTCCCACACGACAATATCCGCCAATTTGCCGGATTCCAAGGAACCGACATAATTGCTTATGCCCATTGTGATGGCCGGGTTGATCGTATACTTTGCCAGATACCGGAGGACACGCTCATTGTCGTTTCCGGACTGATCCTCGGGAAGCGGTCCTCTCTGCTGTTTCATCCTGGATGCCAGCTGCCATGCCCTTAGCACGGACTCTCCCACACGTCCCATTCCTTGGGAATCCGAAGCCATAATACTGATGGCCCCCATATCGTGAAGCACGTCTTCCGCCGCGATGGTCTCTCCCCGGATCCTGGAGTCCGCAAAGGCAACATCCTCAGGAACCCTGGGGTTCAGGTTGTGGGCGGCCATAATCATCTGAAGATGCTCCGCTACGGTATTGACCGTATAGGGATTGGTCGGGTTTGTGGAGGAGGGAATGAGATTAGGTTCTCCCACCACCCGCATGATATCCGGAGCGTGGCCTCCGCCTGCGCCTTCCGAATGATAGGTATGGAGTGTCCTTCCGCCGATCGCTCTCAGAGTATCCTCCACAAATCCGCTCTCGTTGAGGGTGTCTGAATGAAGCTGGACCTGAAAATCCAGTTCATCGGCCACATCCAGGCAGGTTTTGATCACCTGTGGCGTCGCACCGTAGTCTTCATGGATTTTCATCCCGATGGCTCCGTAAAGAGCCTGTTCCCGGATCGCCTCCGGAAGGGCTGAATTGCCTCTTCCCAGAAAACCCGCATTGACGGGGAGGCTCTCATGGGCTTCGATCATCTGCCTCAGGTGCCAGGGTCCGGGTGTTTCGATGACCAGGGTCTTTGATCCTGCACCGCCGCCGATCATGGTTGTGATTCCGTTTGCCATTGCTTCCCATACCTGTCCGGGCGATTCAAAATGAATATGCACATCCAGGCCGCCGGCTGTAACGATACCGCCCTCCAGGGAAACGACCTCCGTGCCGACGCCCACCACCAGACCGGGGGTTATGTCCATCGTATCGGGATTTCCGGCCTTTCCGATCCCAACGATCACCCCGTCTTTGATCCCGATATCACCTTTTACGATACCCAGAATGGGATCCATGATCACGGCGTTGGTGAATGCAAGATCAAGGACTCCGTCCCGATTGGGGGTTCCCGACATCATGCCCATTCCGTCACGGAAGGATTTGCCGCCGCCGGAAATCATTTCATCTCCGTAATTTCCCTGATTGTAATCCTTTTCAATTTCTATTATCAGTCCGGTATCAGCCAGATGGATCTTGTCTCCGGCTGTTGGTCCGCAGATATCACCGTACTCATTCCTTTTCATTTTAAATGTCATGACCAAGCGCCTCCTTACATTTCCGGAAGGCTTCCTCCCTGATCAGGGGGTCGTCTGCGGGTCCGTTCACCCATCCGGCAAAACCGTATAGTTTTCGAGTGCCCTTATAAGGGACAAGGGTTACCGTTCTGTCAGTGCCGGGTTCAAATCTGACAGCGGTGCCGGAAGGAATGTCAAGATGCATGCCGTAGGCGGCCGCTCTGTTAAAAACCAAAGCCCGGTTCACTTCAAAGAAATGATAGTGGGAGCAGATCTGTACCGTTCTGTCGCCGGTATTTTTTACGACAATTTTAAGTTCAGACGGCCCTTCGTTGATTAGAATGGGATCGTCCCTGTAAATTACCTGTCCGATTTCATATTTCATAGTTCGGCCCCCTCCTTCAGTACTGCATGGACAGCAGATCATCAAAGCCAAGCGCTTCCTCGCGTTTTTCCAGCCGGATGGGATCCTGAATGGATACCAGCTTGCTTCCGTCGGGAAACAGCGCTTCCAGATCAATGCTTGGGACCAGGGCAGCGACACCTTCCATGACATCCTCTTCGGTTATAATTCTTGTTCCAATATCCACAAGGTCGTTCACGAGCCATCTCCCGTCCCGGGCCCTTTCCAGGATTTCATCGCAGATGATGGCCGTCGCCTCAATATAATTAAGCTTTACGCCTCTTTTCCATCTTCTTCTAGAAATTTCAGCCGCATCAAATATCATCAGGCGTTCCATTTCCTTAACTGTGAGTTTCATTTGACATCCCTCCAGTGTGGTTGATCAGGAGGGCAGACCGGAATGATCCGCCCTCCTTTTTTTATTATGTAGGAAATATCGCTGAAAGCGATATGACGTAATATTAAAGAAAGCACCTTAAACGTTGTCGCCCTTGTGGCGACATGTGGAAATAGGAATCTTTGATTCCGTCATTTCCACTTTTTTTATTTCTGTTTTCTGAGTACCAATTCTGCAAAATGCTCGAAAGACCAGTCTTCAAAGCCTTCAATGCTGTCTGTCACACGAAGGAAAAAGCATTTGGGAATCTCTCTGCACTTTACACTGTCCTCCACACAAAGATTGCATCCTTTGTCGTGGTTATGAGGATTGAACTGGCACGAATAATCTGTGCAGGGGCAAAACGGTGATGAACTTTTCATAGAAATTCCTCCTTATTATGTGTTATGTATTGTTACATTATATGTGTTATGTATTATTACATTACAATACCAAGAATGACAAAACCTATGATCGCAAGCCCGGCAGGCAGGACCAACAGCGGAAGTACTTTTCTCATATACTCATTGTTGGAGATCCCGGTGACCGCCGATGCAAGGGTAGCTGCATCGCCATAGAAGCATGCATGGCTTCCGAAGGCTCCGGCGGATACGATCGCGCCGCCCACCAGAAGCGGGTTGACTCCCAGCGTCAGTGCCAGAGGGATCAGGATCGGCGAAGCGATCGCCATGGTACCCCAAAAGCTGCCGGTACACATTGCGATAAACGCACAAATAATAAAGGCAATGGCAGGAAGAAGCGCCGGAGTCATGACAGGTTCCGCAACGGAGATTACAAATTCTGTGAGCCCAAGCTCCGTATTTGCCTTCTGAAGAACAAAGGCAGAAATAACGATGGCCGTAACAAGAACCATGCTTTTGAAACCTTCCACCGAATGATCACAGAACTGTCCAATTGTCATGAGCTTTTGAGGAATGTAAAGTACGAGGCATACTACAAACCCGACAGCCATTCCGATCAGGATGTCATTGGTGATCAGCGTAACCGCGATGAGGGCAGCCATTGGAACAAAGAAATTCCAGGGGCTCGATTTTTTGATGTCGGTATAGCCTTCCATATCCGTTATGCTGTTCTGATGATAATATTCAGAATATACGTCGCCGTTTTCCGCCCTCAGCCAGGCCTTCTTCATTGGACCCCAGGTCGGAATGATCTTAAACCCGAACAGAGGTACCAGAATTACGGCGATCCAAGCATAAACCATGAAAGGAATTGTTCCAAGATAAGCCGAATACGAGGTTCCGTCGGAACCGGATACGCCGACGTTGTCATAGATGCCCATCATGAAGATGGCCCAGGATGACATAGGGATCAGTACGCAAATGCAGGCCCCCGTCGAATTGACGACATAGGCCAGGAATTCCCTCGCCACCTTGTTCCTGTCCGCAATTGTTCTCATGGCGGTGCCTACACCGAGATTATTCAGATAATCGTCGATAAACACGAAAATTCCAAGAATCCATGTGATTAATACTGTCATGCCCCTGGATTTGCAAATTTTTGCGCCCCAATCCCCAAAACCGAGGGCGCCGCCGGATTTTTCAAGCAGAACAATAACCATACCGAAAAACCCGAATACAAGAATGTACCAGGAATTCTCAGCTATGACACTCGAAAACCCATAGAGAAACTCGGTAAAGAACGATGCCTTGTAGAGAATAACATAGCCCACCAGAGCTCCAATAATCAATGGTTCTACTGTCCGCCTGGTAATGATCGCCGTAACGACTACGACGATGACTGGTAATAAACTGATAATGCCATAGGTTGATTCCATGAAATTTACCTCCTTAATAATAGAATCTGATCACTGTTTATTGATTATTACAATAAAGAGCAAAGATTATGCCAAGCATAAAAGGATTGAAATATCAACATTATTCGTCTTTCGTTCGTTCTCAAAATCAAAAAAGCGTCAGTTGAAACTGACGCCTCTTATGCCCGTACTTGAATTTCCAAGCGAATGCCCGTGTCATTATAAACTCACACTGTCAGTTGGTAATGACAAGTCTCTTTATTTTATGCCGAGTCTGTACATTTTTTGATACAGGAGCGATCTTGAAATCCCAAGAGATTCGGCTGTTTTTGTCTTATTTCCTTGAAACCTTGCCAGCGTCGCTGCGATCAGCTTTCGCTCTGCATCGTTCTTTACCGTTTTGATCAGGTCCGGAACATCCGGACCCCTCGCCGGGATTGCACTTCGCGCACCATCGTCCAGATCCAGATCCCCGAGTCCAAGATGCTCGCCTTTTGCAAAGCTGACCCCGCGCTCGATGACGTTTTGAAGCTGCCTGACATTTCCGGGCCAGTCAAAATTCCGGAACATATGGTAGATCTGTTCATCGATATGGCTGATATTCCTCCCCATGGCTTTGTTGTAATAGCGAACAAAATAATCAGTCAGCAGCGGGATATCCTCCAGTCTTTTTCTGAGCGGCGGCACCTTGATTACGATGACATGAAGCCGGTAAAACAAGTCGTTCCGGAACTTGTTATCCTGAACCATAGTTCTCAGATCCTGATTTGTCGTTACAATGATACGCACATCTACAGGGATGCTCCTGGTTCCGCCGATCCTCTCAATCTCATTCTCCTGAAGGGCCCGCAGAAGCTTCGGCTGTACCGGCAACGGCATTTGGTTGATTTCATCAATGAAAAGGGTTCCCTTGTCGGCAAGCTCGAATTTTCCCTTTTTGCCTTTGGCGTCGGCTCCCGTAAACGTTCCGCCTTCGTATCCGAAGAGTTCCAATTCCACCAGATTTTCCGGAATGCTTGCAGCATTGAGTTTAATAAAATTATGTTTCCCTCGTGTACTGAGACTGTGAATGGAATGGGCTACCAGTTCCTTCCCCGTACCTGTCTCGCCGTAAATCAAAACCGTTGAATTTGTCTTCGCTGCAGAGATGATTGTTTCTTTCATCCGCATGATCTCTTCTGATCCACCGATGATATTGTTGATCGAGTACTTCGTGCTTCGGAGTTCATTGATCTGGTGCTTGAGATATTTCAATTCCTGATCCAGGTAGTGGGTATAATTATCCGCCAGTTCATATAAGACCTCAGACCCCTGTACGAGATCGTATTCCAAAAGCCCGACCTTGACACCCTCTGAAAAGATGGGCACTTCAACACTGATCCCGATTCCAAAACTGTTGTAAAACACGATCTCCGGCTTGTCCAATTTCAGCGAATCGATCATTTTTGTATCGGGAAAGATCTCCCGGACATCACGTCCAAGCGCATGGGAACGAGCTGTTCCGATGTAATCAGCACACTGCTTGTTTATATAAACGATAGTGCCCTGCAAATCGATGACCATGGCGCCGGGCAGATGTTCCAGTATCAATTCACAGTTTGCGAGTTCCATATCCGTTCCCTCACTTTGCACGAAATCGTATGTATCGTTCTTTTCTGCCTTAATGATATAATGATATCAGGGTGCGAGCTGCGAAATCAGCGTAGCTGATTTCCCCTAGCGAGCGGAAGAAATTCTGCAAAGCTCTGGTAAGCTGATGAACATACAGTAGGGAAATCCTATCGGGTAAGGTCTAACCAACTGCCCGTACCGAGTCCTTGGAGCCGAAGTGGTAACACTAGGTTTAAGCGTAGGACAGGGAGCAACAGAGCCGAAACGCAAGTGAAGTGATTGAGCTGGGAAATTATTATTCAGTCGGAAGAGTCGAGGCGTTCTAGTTCGTCGCAGACAACAGTATATGAATCGTTATGGTGAGAGGCATATAGTCTTCCCCCAGTCTGAGAGCTTGGCGAGGTTGATGATAAGTATGTCATCGGAACAGCTGAGATCCTGTTACATCCTAAGTTTTTAGGTATGGAAACTGAATCAAAGAAATGCGACAGGAAACCAAATGTGTGGCAGGAAGTCCGATTCGCTCATAGTACCGTAGAAACCTGTGAAAGCAGATGGAGGGAAGGGGCGGACACTTTATAGCTTCAAGTAAGTTAGCTATCATGCAGACAATAGGAGAGCTGGCAAACGTGGTGAACGAATTACTTGGAATACAATTTAATATCGCAAAGGCAGACAAAACAGACAAGAAAGTTCAAAATCTTGCATCATATATCAACGTTGATACGCTTAGGGTTGTTCATAAACAAATGAACCGGCATAAGGCATATGGAGTTGATAAAGTGACGAAGGATGATTATGAACTGAATCTGGAAGCAAACCTTGAAAATCTTGTGAAAAGGATGAAGAGCGGAAGCTACAAGCCGAACCCCACAAGGAGAGTGTACATTCCCAAGGATGGGAGCAACAAGAAAAGGCCACTAGGGATATCCTGCTATGAGGATAAACTGGTTGAGAATGCAACTGCGCAGATACTGACGATGATATATGAACCGAAGTTTCATAACGAGAGCTATGGATTCAGACCGAATCGAAGCTGCCATCAGGCAGTGCGCGAGGTCATCGAAGATGTACAGTATCGGAAAACGAACTACGTAGTAGAGGCAGATATCAAAGGTTTCTTTGATAACGTAAATCACGAATGGTTAATGAAATTCTTACAACATGACATTGCGGACAGAAGGTTCCTTGAGATAATCGAAAAGTTTTTGAAAGCAGGAATCATGGAAGAAGGGAAATACCTTGATAGTGAGAAAGGAACACCGCAGGGAAATGGAGCGAGTCCAATTCTTGCGAATGTATACCTGCACTACGTTCTCGATAAATGGTTTGATGTAATTGTAAAGCGGAAATGCCAGGGACAGAGCTATCTAATACGATACTGTGACGATTTTGTATGTTGTTTTCAGAACAAATGGGAAGCAGAAGTTTTCTACCAAGAACTGGTGAAAAGATTCGAGAAATTCGGATTAGAACTGGCAATGGAGAAAACGAGGATACTTGAATTCGGGAGATTTGCCAAGCATAACAGAGAGATGAGAGGAGAAGGTAAACCTGAAACCTTCGATTTTCTCGGTTTTACATTCTATTGCGGAATGAATGGCAAGAAAGAATTCTTTCGGTGCAGAGTGAAAACGAGCAAGAAGAAATACAGAAGCAAGATAAAGGCAATGAAGGAATGGATAAAGAACCATAGAACAATACCACTTGAACTGATATTCAAAACAATTAATGCGAAGTTGAGAGGACACTATCAATATTACAGTGTTACGGACAACACAAAGGATGTGAAGAATTTCCTTGCGCAGACAAAGTGGCTGTTATTTAAATGGTTAAATCGAAGAAGTCAGAGAAAGAGTTACAACTATGACACGTTCTACAATGGACTCCTAAGAACTTTGCCACTACTTGAGCCGACAATTAAGGTTAGTCTGTTTTACAGGTAGAAAATGAATGTAGAGTGGAAAGCCGTATGCGTTAATAGCGCACGTACGGTTTTGAATAGGGGCTTGGACGCGCAAGCGTCCTTGACCTACTAAAGAATCAGTAAATTGTCAAACGAAGGAATCAACATGAGATATTATATTTTTGATATCCGGGTATATATTAATGATATAATATGATCAAAATGATTAAGGTTAGGAGTACTTATGACTGACGAAAAACAAACCACATATCGGATCGGCCCGATCCGCCCACCCAGCGAGGCGAACAGTTTGCTGCTTCAAATTACAGAGGGCTGCACGTGGAATCGCTGTAAATTTTGTGAGCTATATAAGCATGAGGGTTTCAAGGCGTTTCCCGTTGAAAGCATCAAGAGAGACATTGACGTGATGGCTGAGTATGCAGAAATCGCCAGCGAATATCAGAGAGAAGACGGGTCCTGGAACAAAAAGGCTGCTTTGGAAAAATTGAATCACATGACGCGGGAGGAACAGAATTGCTACTATCTCGTTTATCGCTGGCTTGCCCACGGCGGAGAAAATGTATTTTTGCAGGACGGGAATTCCCTTGCAGTAAAAACCGAAAGAGTTCTGGAGATTCTTCAGTATTTGCGTGAGAGGCTGCCCAGCATAAAACGTGTCACGACCTACGGGCGGGCGGAAACACTGTCCAAAATCAGTGCGGATCAATATAAAGAGCTGAAGGCGGCCGGTCTGGACCGGATCCATTCCGGCTTTGAATCCGGTTCGGACAGAGTACTGGAGCTGATCAACAAGGGCGTTACTTCGGAGCAGGAGATCACTGCAGGGAAGCACATCAGGGAGGCGGGAGTCGAGCTCTCGGTCTATTTTATGCCGGGGATCGGCGGTAAGACGCTGTCGGGGGAGAATGCACTGGAGACCGCTCGCGTTGTCAGTGAAATCAATCCGGACTTTGTCCGGATCAGAACAGCGGTAATCAAAGAGGGTACAGGGCTATGGCAGGATTATCTGAATGGAAGCTATCAACTGTGCAGCGACAACGACAAGTTGACAGAAATCAAACTGCTGATCGAAAATACAAAAAACTGCACAGGTCTGCTTGCAAGCGATCATATCATCAATCTGCTGCAGGAGATCCAGGGGAGCTTCGATACGGATCGGCAGAAAATGCTGTCTATCATTGATGAATATTTCAGCATGCCGGAGTTCCGGCAGAAGATTTTTCAGCTTGCACGGCGCTCCGGAATGGTTACCCGACCGTCGGATCTTGAGCTGCTGCCCACCGAACGCCTGGAAAAGCTGGCCCGGCTTGCCGGCTCCATTTCTGAAGAGGCCGTTTGGGATAGAAAAATAAACGACATGATGTTTGGTTATATATGACTCTTCCTTTACATTTTTCTCAAGAATGAGATGCATTTGCGCTATATTTATAAAAAGTGAGAATAATTGTCTGACAATGATGCACAGCAAGGAGTCGGGAGCAAAGGGGCAAACCCTTGAAATTGGACGTAAATTCAGAAAATTATAATTTATTTTTATAAAATGTATATGTTGGCACGGAATTTGAAGTATATAAGGGTAATCGTTAGCTACTCTAGAAAAGAGTTATTAGTTAAAATTTGAGGAGGTTTTATACCATGACCGCATGTAACAAAGAATTAGCATTAAAAGAAGCTCAGAGAGTTGTCGGCTATATTGAAAGGCCTGAATTAACGAAAGAAGAAAAAGACAGAATCGTTAAGGATTCCATTTCCAACTTTAACGAAAATGTAAACCCCGGCTGGCTGGAATACAGAAAATCCGTATCAACAGACGCGACATTTGTAGAATGGACCGACTCGGTTGACCATTTTGAAGACCTTTACGGAA
>JAQUYZ010000422.1 GCA_028691625.1 Eubacteriales bacterium | reverse complement strand
ATTAAATATTTACTCGGAAACCGCGGTGTTTATATGCTTCGCATAAAAACAGTAACAGGTTTCACGGTTTCCTATATAAATATTATATCAATTGCAAATATGATTTTAGCAACGGAGAGGGGGGATCACAGTGGCAGAAACGAATAAAACTGAAAAAGCGACCCCCAAAAAGATACGTGACGAACGAAAAAAGGGAAACGCATTTCAAAGCAGAGACGTTGTCAGCGTTGTGATCCTGATCATAGGCTTTGTTCTGATCAGTAAACTGGGCGGCTTCATTATGGTTCAGGTGAAGAATCTTTATATCAGCAATCTGGAAAAGATGAGCGGGCTGCATGAATTATCCGTCGCAACCTGCATGCTGCTCCTGAAAGAGGCGACGATGGTGTTCTTTGTTACAACGGTACCCATCCTGATCGTGCTGGCACTGACAGGCATTATCATGACAGGCGCGCAGACCGGATTTTTAGTATCGGGAGAACTGCTGCGGTTCAAATACAGCAGAATCAGCATGCTGCAAGGATTAAAGCGAATGGTTTCCCTACGGTCCCTCGTACAGCTGGTAAAATCCATAATTAAAATTACTGTCATTATGTGGGTCATCTACACCAGTGTGCAGGATCTCATGGTCGTGACACCGGATATGCTCAATACAAGTCTGGATCACAATCTGGACTTCATGATGGACCGGATCATGTCCATCGTATATAAAATCTGCCTGATCTTCGTAGCGGTGGCTGTTTTGGACTTTGCTTACCAGAAGTTTGACTATGAACAGAAGCTGAAGATGACCAAGCAGGAAGTAAAGGATGAGTACAAACAGACGGAGGGAGATCCGTTCATCAAGGGCAAGATCAGAGAAAAACAGCGCAAGATGAGCATGAACCGGATGATCCAGCAGGTTCCCAATGCTGACGTGATTGTCAGAAACCCGACCCATTATGCAATTGCATTAAAATATGACATTGAGAATGATCAGGCACCGATTGTCCTGGCAAAAGGGCAGGATCACATGGCAAAACGGATCCTCGATGTCGCAGAGAAACACAAAATATTGATTACCGAGAACAAACCGCTGGCAAGAAGCTTGTATGAACTGGTTGAAGTAAACGACTATATCCCGGCTGATCTGTATCAGGCAGTCGCAGAGCTTATGGCCTGGGTTTATAGCAATCGAGAAAAGGGAAAAAAGTAGTATGAAAATCCTGACAAACGTAGTGGTCGTATTTGTTATCATGATCGTGGCTTTGATCATTATACCATTGCCTCCATTTTTCCTGGATTTCATGTTTATCGTGAGTATATCCGTTTCGTTGATGATCCTTATCACAACGATGTTTATCAAAGGGCCTTTGGAGTTTTCCATCTTCCCTTCCCTGTTGCTGATCACCACGCTGCTTAGGCTGGCTTTGAATATCTCTTCTACCCGTTTGATCCTGTCAAACGGAGGTGAGGCGGGTCAGGTAATCGCAACCTTCGGAAGCTTTGTCCTGGGCGGGAATGCCATCGTTGGATTTATTGTATTTATAATCATAGTCGTCGTCCAGTTCATTGTAATTACAAAGGGCGCGGAAAGAATTGCCGAGGTATCCGCAAGATTCACCCTGGACGCGATGCCCGGAAAGCAGATGGCCATCGATGCGGATCTAAGCTCCGGCTTGATCAACGAACAGGAGGCCAAGGACAGAAGAAAAAATATCCAGCGCGAGGCGGAATTCTTCGGTGCCATGGACGGTGCCACCAAGCTGGTTAAGGGTGACGCGATTGCTTCTATTATCGTTGCCTTGGTCAATCTCATTGCCGGCACCATCATCGGTATGATTCAGGGTGGTATGGGCTTCGCTGAAGTGTTGACCGTGTATACCATTGCTACCGTCGGAGACGGTCTCGTCAGCCAGATTCCGGCGCTGATGATTCCTACGGCTACAGGCATGGTCGTGACAAGAGCGGCCTCCGAAGGAAACCTGAATGAAGACGTAAAGAACCAGATTTTGTCTCAGCCGAAGGTATTAGTGATTTCGGGGCTGGTCATTCTGATGATGTGCTTCATTCCGGGAGCACCGGTTCTGCAAATCTCAATCCTTGCTTTCCTCCTGATCATTCTTGGAGTCAGTCTCATCCGGTCGGCCTCGACCAGACATCAGAAGGATGAGATTCAGGAGATGCAGGAATTTCTGGGAGAGGACAGCAGTGAAGCGAGCTACTACAGGAATATTGACAACGTATATAATCTGCTGGGTGTGGAACCGATTGAGATGGAATTTGGATACTCGCTGCTGCCGCTTGTCGACGAAGCAAGCGGAGGGAGCTTTATCGACAGAATCGTAATTTTCAGAAAACAATTTGCCCTTGAGATGGGGATTGTCATTCCTACCGTCAGGCTGCGGGACAACGGGCTCATCAATCCGAACCAGTATCTGATCAAGATTAAGGGAGAAGAAATCGCAAGGGGGGAAGTACTGGTTGACTATTATCTGGCACTCGATCCCGGCAACAGTACGGGACCGATCGAAGGGATCGACACCATTGAGCCCGCTTATGAGATCCCCGGTAAGTGGATAGCGGAAGGGGAAAGGGAGATGGCGGAGGTTTACGGATACACGGTGATCGACGCGCTTTCTGTTATTGTAACCCATATG
>JAQUYZ010000016.1 GCA_028691625.1 Eubacteriales bacterium | reverse complement strand
TCGGTTTTCAGATCGGTACGTTCCATGGAAGGATTCATGGCTTTCTTTGCCTGTTCCATGGCGGCCAGAACCTGTGTTGCTTTTGTGGTATTGCCGCCGTCCAGATCGATATATACTTTACCGCTGATCATCTTAACGGAAGCGAGGATCTTTTCCTCTTTCAGCAGCTGAACTGCCTCCGATTCCGTGCAGCGGACCGGGGTGAGATTATTTTCATAAAGGTTCTCAATATATTTCTGTGGTGCGTTGATTACACCCACCTTCATATCCGTGACCGTGGTATCCAGAATAAAATAGATCAAGGTCAGCACCAGCAGCGGAGCAAACAGGATCAAGGCCAAAGTCCGTTTATCGTTGAGCAGCTGATGCAAGATGCGAAGTGTCAGTGCCTTAATCCTCATGTTCGTCACCTCCATAGTAAATGAAGGCTTCCTCAATGCTGGAGGCACCGATCTTCTCCTGGAGCTCCGCAGGCGTTCCCTGTGCGATAAGCACACCGCGCCGCATCATGGCAAGCCGGTGACATTTCAGCGCTTCATCCATGACATGGGTAGTGACAAGGATCGTCACCCCGCGATCGGACATTTGATAGAGCTCCTTCCAGATATCCTGACGCAGCAGGGGATCGATTCCAACCGTCGGCTCATCCAGGATCAGCACCTTCGGATTGTGAAGGATCGCCATGGCCAGTGACAGTCTGCGCTTCATCCCGCCGGAATAAGCGGCCACCGGCTTTTTGAGATCTTCGGCAAGGTTCACCAGTTCCATGACTTCGAGGATTCTTTTTTTATACTGCTCCTTCTTCATGCCGTAGATCGCTGCGAAAAATTCCAGATTGTCTGCAGCCGACAGCATCATGTACAAGGCATCCGACTGGGCCATATAACCGATTTCATTCATCAATGACAGCTGGGGCATTCTTCTGCCCAGGACAAAAGTCTCACCGGACGTAGATTCGGAAATCCCCGCCATAATTTTGACTGTGGTGGTTTTGCCGCAGCCGGACGGGCCCAGGAGGCCGTAGATGCAGCCATAGGGCACGCCCAGGGACACATCCTTCAGCACCTGTTTGTCTCCGAAGTATTTATTAACCTGATTTAATACAATGCAATCCATTTTGTTGTTATCCTTTTCCTGTGAACAAACGGTGCAGGCAATGTGGCGGTTACCAGCAATGCCCTGATCAATAAGAAAACTGTGAAATATTATCAGATATTTGAAAAAAAGATTGTGCCCAACAACGTGTTGTCTTATACTTTAATTATAGCGCAATAAACTAAAAATAAAATCAACAATTCTGCATCAAGTGTCGGTTTTCAATAGAAAGGAGGCAAGGATTGAATGAATCAGGAATCCCCGAGAGTATCAGAAACAAAGGAACGAATCCGGGATGCGTTTTTTGAACTGTACGCAGCGAAAAAAATTGAGCGGATCAGCATCAAGGAGATCACAGAAAAGGCGCAGCTGAACAGAGGCACCTTTTATGTGTATTATAAAGATATCTACGACCTGTTGGAAAAGACAGAAGGTGAGCTGATTGAGGAGCTGATTGGCAAAATCAAGAGTATCATCGTCATGATACTCCGGGAGGAAGATATTGATGCGCTTCTTCCTCCGCTGGACTTCTATCAGCGCTACAGCAAATTTCTGCGGGTACTGCTCGGGTCCAACGGAGATCCTCACTTTATCCATAAAATCAAATCTATCATCAAGAAAACATTAAGGGAATTGTTCCGTAAGGAAAAAATTCCGGAGAGCGAAAATATTGAGTATTTGATGGAATATATGGCTTCTGCACAAATCGGCATCATATCCTATTGGCTGGTGGAAAACAATATGGCCCTTCCGGTTTCAGAACTTGGCAATATGATCAAGCAAATTACGCTGCACGGACCGGTGGGTTACTTAAAGCAGCAGATGATTGAGCAGGAGATGCACCGCTCGTAATACTACAAGTTGCGCAAATCGTCATCTATTCCTTTTCAAAATCAAGAAGAAACCGTTTTTTATCAAGACCTCCGCCATAGCCCACCAGATCTCCGCCGGCGCCGATGACGCGATGACAGGGGATGAAGATGGAAATCGGGTTCCGGTTGTTTGCCATCCCCACTGCGCGGCATGCCTTGCGGTTTCCGATCATTGCAGCGATTTCCTTATAGCTGCGGGTTTCGCCATAGGGGATTTCCTGAAGCGCTTTCCAGACGCGGCCCATGAATTCGGTTCCGGCAGGAGCGAGGGGCAGATCGAACGACCTGCGGCAGCCGCTGAAATATTCCCTGAGCTGCTTTGCTGCCTCCGCAAGCACCGGCGTTTCTATCTTTTCGTGTCCCTTCCCCTGAAATTTTTCTGTCTCAAAAAACAGATGGGTTATCTGCCCGTTTGCTTCCGCGATTCCAATCGTTCCCAGCGGTGTTTCGTAATAATATATATTGC
Organism: Eubacteriales bacterium; assembly: GCA_028691625.1. Lineage (GTDB taxonomy): Bacteria > Bacillota > Clostridia > Peptostreptococcales > Anaerovoracaceae > Anoxybacterium. The sequence goes on along the minus strand of JAQUYZ010000016.1, from coordinate 9,571 downwards.
CCAAGTCAACCCTCTCCTTTTCTGTCGGACACTGCCGATCCTCTTGATTCTTCAACCGGACAGTGCCGTCCGTCCTGCCTATTCAACCGGGCATTTTCCGTTATAGATCACATCGTAATAGTTCACGGGATCCGTGTCGCCCTCTGTGCTGATCAGCACGATGACGGAGTTTTCATCATATCCCATCATTTTGCGGGCTTCTGCCAGATCCTTCCGCTCCATGAGCAGGGCCAGAAGCCCCACACCTACTGCACCGGACTCTCCTGAAATGATCTTTGGATCTTCTCCAATGGGGTTTGCAAGGGTTCTCATTCCCTTGGCGGTGACAAAATCGGGGCAAGCCGCATAGAAAGAGGTGAGATCCCGGAGGATGCTCCAGGTGGTAAGACAGGGCTCTCCACAGTTGAGACCGGCCATCATCGTTTCCTGAATGCCGGTCACCGCATGAGGCTTCCCGTCGCCGGCCAATGCCGATTCAAAAATGCAGGCAACGTTGACCGGTTCTGCGATGGTGGTTACGGGGGGCTCTCCGCCAAACCGGTTGGCGAAATAGCCCAGAATACTGCCGGCATAGGAACCGACGCCTGCCTGAAGAAAAAGATGGGTCGGCTTTAAAATGCCGTCCAGTCTGAGCTGATCCAATAGTTCTGCACCCATGGTAGTGTATCCTTGAGTAATCCATTCGTGGATTTCTTCATAGCCGTCCCAGGCTGTATCCTGAGTCAGCCTCCAGCCGTTTTCCTCTGCGAGCCTCGCGGCCAGCCGCACAGTGTCGTCATAATTCATATCGGTAACGACAACGTCTTCGGCACCAACTGCCTTGATGGCTTCCACACGGCTCTGGGCAGTGCCCTTTGTCATGTAAATATAGGACTTGCAGCCATATTGACTGGCAGCCCAGGCAACGCCCCGTCCATGATTTCCGTCGGTGGCGGTGATAAAAACGATATCCTTGATTTTATTTTTAATCTCCGGGGTCTGAAGGTCGGTGAATGAAATCCGGCTGATCTCCAGATCCAATTCACGGCAGAGGACTTTTGTTACGGCGTAGATTCCGCCCAAACCCTTAAAGGCGTTCAGGCCGAACCGTTTGGATTCATCTTTGACGTAAATACGCTTCACGCCCAGCTTTGCCGCAAGTTCGTCCAGCCGAAGAAGGGGGGTTGCACGATAGTTCGGCAGTGTCTCATGAAATTTTCGAATATGTCCTACTGCGGATTCCGTCAGGAACTCCGGCAGGGAATCAATACGGTAGTTTTCATTTTTAAGAATCTTGATTCCCGGTTTCGATTCGATCATTTGCATTTTTCTTCTCCTTTCTTTTCCATAAGGTTTTTCGTTCAGAAAGATAAAGGCCTGCCAATATGAGAACGACTCCGACCAGGGCGACCGGAGTGATCCGTTCGTGGAGGATCAAGGCAGACGTAACGACGGTAACAATCGGATTGAAATAGATATATACGCTCGTTCTGACGGCGCCCAGGATCCCCACCGCATAATTCCAGGTGACAAAGCAAAGGGCGGAGGCTCCCAGCCCCAAGAACAGCAGATGAAAAACGTTTGGCAGAAAGGCAAACCGGGAGAGATCCCAATGAAAGTTAAAAAACGGAAGCACAGGGATCATAAGAATGATTCCATAAAAAAATATTTTACGGGTACAGAGAATCACATTATAATCCAGCACACTGATTTTTTTCATCAGGATGCAGTAAGCCGCCCAGGCTATGGCACAGGAGATCGCCAGAACATCGCCCAGCGGATTTAGTTTCAATATAAAATTGCCGTTGAAGCTGATCAGAAAAATACCGATGATGGAAATTCCGAAGCCGATGAAAAAACTTTTATGCAGGGGCTCACCCTTCAGCAGGAAAAAGGAAAGGATCGCCGTAAAAAACGGTGCAACAGAAACCAGAACTCCGGCATTGGATGCCAGCGTATAAACGAGACAGGTATTCTGGAGTGTAAAGTACAGGACAACGCCGCAGAAGCCGGCTCCGGCAAAGAGCAGCTCTTCCCGTATGCTTTGATAAGGGATTCGCGTCGGCTTTGCAAGAAGAAGGGCCGGATATGCAAGAACAAAACGGAAAAACATGATTTCCGTGGGGGTAAACTCCACCAGAAGTATCTTCGTTGAGATATAGGTGGTTCCCCAGATGAAAATAGTGAGGAAGGCAAGGACGTGCGCTTTTACAATTTTGTTACTTGCTGCAGATGGTATCTCGTTTTCCATGATATTTACTCCTGTTGACCGGCCGGGCGATCAGATATTGTTTTGAACATAGCTCTTATCGAAATTGATTACAACATAATACGTTTTGTCCAGCAGCTGCAGCTGCTCCTCAACGTAGCTGCTGATGCTGCATTCTTTCAGCCTGCAATCCGGCGATATGACAATGTCAAATATAATATTGCTGTGGGTGTAGCCGGCGACGACACGAAGATCATGAAAGCCGACAACGCCGTCAAGACTCGACAAAATATTACTTAATTTTTTATTTAAGTCTATAGTTAACGGGTCCCGGGTTTCCAGTGGGTCCATATGCACAACCAGATGGATTTTTAAATCCTCGCTGATGGTTCGTTCGATATTATCGATCATGTCATGGCTTTCAATCAGATCACCATAGGCATCCACTTCGACATGGACGGACGCAAAAATCCTTCCCGGACCGTAGTCGTGAACAACAAGATCATGAATCCCAAGTACCTTCTGTTGGGCGCAGATCCGTTTCTCAATTTCTCTGACAAGCTCCGGATCCGGCGCCTTTCCAAGGAGCGGGCTGGAAGTCTCTCTGATGAGTTGAATCCCGGAATACATGATAAACAATGCGACCAGACAGCCCATATAGCCGTCCAGCTGAAGCCCGGTGAGCTTCCCGGCGATGATGCTGAGCAGAACGGCACTTGTTGAGATCACGTCGTTTCTGCTGTCCATACCGGTAGCCTTTAAAGCGGAGGACTGAATCTCTTCTCCCGTCCGTATATTAAACACGGCCTGCCAAACCTTGACGCCAATGGCAAGAACCAATATTAAAATGGTAATCAGACTGAACTGCAGAGGCTCCGGATCAAGCACTTTTTGAAAGGAGGTCGTTAGCAGCTTGACTCCCAGGACAATAATGATCATCGAGATTGCAAGGCCTGTCAGGTACTCAAATCGAGCATGCCCGTAAGGGTGCTCAAGATCCCCCGGCTTTGACGCCAGCTTGAAACCGACCAAAGTGATCAGCGAGGAGGAGGTGTCTGCAAGATTGTTGATCCCGTCCGCAATGACCGCAATGCTGTTAACCGCGAGTCCAATCGTAATTTTTGCCACACACAAAATCAGGTTGGTTAGAATGCCGACCACTCCTGCCAGCTTTCCGTATTTTTCCCTGACGTTGGGATCCTTCACATTTTCATAATCCTTAATGAAGGTTTTAATAAGAAATTTCCTCATTTTACTCTCCCAAACCATAGCATTCTTGCTATTATATGCCTTTTTAATGTATTTGTAAAGAATGCACAGGCAAGATAAAACTGTTCAGAAATACATTTTTCCCAACTTTTTATGTAAAATTTGCGAAAGCATCAATAAAATATGATAGAATAAAAATTAAGAGTAGAACGGGAGCAGAAAGATGAAATACGACACAATCCTTTTTGACCTGGATGGAACGTTACTAGATACATTGGAGGACCTCGCCGACAGTATCAACACGGTAATGCGGCAGGAAGGTTATCCACAGCGAACGAAAGAAGAAATCCGCGAATTTATCGGGGATGGGGCAAAAAAACTCATGGGGCGGTCTCTTCCGCAGGGAATGTCAGAGAAGGAAATACTGCGTTGCCTTTCCACGTTCCGGGAACACTATTTGAAGAATATGCAGAATCAGACCACGCCCTACGAGGGAATTCCCGAAGTGCTGAAGAGGCTGAGGGGGATGGGAATCAAGATCGGGGTAGTGTCCAACAAGCCGGATGACGCGACAAAGGAAATCTGCAGGCATTATTTCAACAGAGATGTGCTTGTTGCGATCGGTGATCATCGGGCACGAAAGAAAAAGCCTGCACCGGACAATGTTTTCGAAGCCTTGAAGCAGCTGGAATCGGGTAAGGAAAAAACGCTTTACATAGGGGATTCTGATGTCGATGTGATGACGGCGAAAAATGCGGGACTTGCCTGCGTGGCGGTCTCCTGGGGATACCGTTCCCGGGAAACGCTTCGGGCAGCGGGAGCGGACCATATCATAGATAAACCTGAGGAACTGATTACCTTGCTCGAAGCATAAACGGGAAGATAAAAAATGTTGGATTATAAGGGACGCCGGATGGGAAAACTTAGAAACGGAAAGAAAAATTTGGGGGTTAAGATGAACAACGACAAACGTTATGCAGTGTTAATTGACGCTGACAATATCTCTGACAAATACATTAAATTTATACTGGATGAAATATCAAATGACGGAATTGCGACCTACAAGCGAATCTACGGAGACTGGACAAAGCCGACCTTCGCGTCGTGGAAGAGTGTATTGCTGGAACACTCCATCACACCGATACAGCAGTATGGCTATACCACAGGAAAAAACGCGACAGATTCGGCAATGATCATCGATGCGATGGATATTCTATATTCGGGCAATGTGGAAGGCTTCTGTATTGTATCCAGCGACAGCGATTTTACAAGGCTCGCTTCCAGACTCAGAGAGTCGGGGATGGATGTGGTCGGTATGGGGGAAAGCAAAACAACGAAGGCCTTCATCTCCGCCTGCAACAAATTCAAGTATCTGGATTTGCTGGCAATGGCGGATAAGCCACCGAAAGCTCCTGCTGCAGCTGTAAAGGATGTACAGGAAGAAGACAAGATGACAAACTTTGATACCATAAAGAAAGCGATCATCACCATTGTCCGGGAAAACTCCGACGAGGATGAGTGGATCTTTATCGGGGATATCGGTAATAAATTGCAGAAGAGATATCCCGACTTTGACGTCAGAAATTTTGGTTTCAATAAATTTACGCCGTTCATTAAATCCCTTGACTTATTTGAAATTAAATCGGAACGAATCAATGGGTCCAACAACAAGTTGATTTATGTCAGAGAAAAATAAAACATTCGATCAGTTGTATGAAAAGAGTTCAAAGATTGCCGGAATAAAACAAAACAGGTCCTTTCGGGGACCTGTTACTTATGTTTCGATCTCACAGGATCGCTTCGGCTATACGCCTGCAGCCGCAAGCTTCCCGTGAAGCATCCAGAATGCTTCGTCTACCGCCTTTGCCAATTGATCCGGACAAGAGGTACACCTGCCCTCGCACTGGATTCCCGACAGTCGTTTCTTGATCTCTTCCACGGTCATGCCCTCCGCCAGTCTGGCGATTCCCTTTGCATTGCCGTCGCAGCCATTGATAAATTTTACTTTTTTCAGGATATTTCCCTCCAGCTCCAGCTGGATATGTGAGGAGCAGGTTCCCCGTGTTTTAAAAGTATAGATAATCATAAGCGAAGCCTTTCTCTGTTTGCAGTAATGAAATCTTAGGCTAAATTATATCATAGACAATCCAGTTCCGGAATAGAAATCCAACAATTTTTTTGTTAAATGTTGCTTAATTTTATTGGACGTTTCGTATACTAAGACTATATAATAAGAACTATCTGCGGCGCATGAGGAGAGGACAAATGAAAGAGGATGCGATTTTACTGGCCGGGATTGAGGATAAGATCCGGCAATGCCTTGCATATGATATCACCACCAATTCAGCCTTTCTGGATATGCGCCAGAGAACGCTGGCTGAATCGCTATGCAGGCAGCAGATCGGATTGCGCTATTGTTTTTGCGGAGGGTATGAGGATGCCGAAAGAAGGATGGCTGTTTTTTTTGCCGACGATGCAGAACCGGATGAGGAGAATCCTATGGCCTTGCTGCGCATCACCCAGGCGGGAGGCCGGCCCCTTTCCCACAGGGATTATTTGGGTGCGCTTACGGGCCTGGGTGTAAAACGCGAAACCATCGGGGATATTCTGGTCCGTGATGACGGCGCCGACATTGTAATCATGAAGGATATGGCGGAATTTTTGCTCTGTCATTATGGGAAAGCGGGACGAACCCCGCTGAAGGCAGAGATTGTTCCTATTGAAGAAATCATCGTGCCGGAAAATCGGTTCGAAGAGAAAAAAGACACGGTGGCATCCTTGCGGCTGGACAATTTGATTGCATCTGCTTTTTCCATGTCCAGGGGCAAGGCTGCGGAGACGATCGCAGGAGGAATGGTATTTGTCAATGGACTGCAAACCGAAAAAGCAGACCGGCAAATAAAGGAAGGTGACAAGCTGGTGCTTCGGGGCAAGGGAAAAGCCTTGCTCAAAACGGTCGGCAATGTCACCAAAAAAAACCGGATATCAATTGTGCTTCATAAATATGTATAAGAATCAGATCAGCGTTCGGAGTTGAGCTGTATTGCATTTAAGACAACGGCTGCCGCACCGACACAAACGGTTACAATGCTGAGAACAAAAGTTGCTTTGACGATACCTTTCATGAAAACACCTCCTCGTTATTCTAACACGAGTATATCATATTCCTCTCGTGCAGGAAACCGGGTATTATGAAAAAAGATACGGAGAATTTGGATGAGCGATAAGGAAAACGAACAGAGAAGAACAATATCCCGCATGCAGGCAATGATCGATACGTTTCCATACGATGCGTGGTGTAAGGATCCGGAGGGAAGATATCTTCTGATCAATAAAAGTCTTGCAGAAAATGTCGGTATGCAGCAGGAGGAGATCATCGGGAAAAAGGACCATGAAATTTACTCGGAAGCGGAAGCAGAACGCTATACGGCCAGTGATCTTGCCGCACTGAATGGCAAAACCTCAGGGCATTATGAGATCAATCTGTTTAACGGTAAATATAAAGAGGAATTTAAAAAGAAATGCTACGATGAGTCCGGAACGCTGATCGGAATAGCCGGTTTCAGCAGGGACATTACCGAATACAAGCTTGCGGAACAGGCGCTGAAGCAGAGCGAAGAGCGGTTTCGTGCTGTATTTGAAAAGTCTCAGATTGGAATCGGAATTTACGATTCGGTGGAAGGAACCGCATACCATGTAAACGGAAGACTTGCAGAGATCTTTGGCAGACCCAGAGAGGAGATTCTTCGGCTTGACTGGGCACATTATTCTTACCCTGATGATATAGAAGAAAATCTGCATATGATGAATCTGCTGAACCAGAACCTGATCGACAGTTTTTCACTGGAAAAGCGGTTTATAAGACCCGACGGAAGTGTAATCTGGGCAAATATGATTGTAACACCGTTTCAATCGGTTGAGACTGCGAATCCCTGTCATTTATGTCTGATCAACGATATTACGGCACAAAAAGAAGCGGAAGAAGAGACACATTATCTGAACTACCATGATCAGTTGACCGGCTTGTATAACCGCAGATTTTATGATGAAGAATTAAGGCGGCTCGACACGGAACGAAATTTGCCGATTTCACTTATCATGGCAGATGTCAACGGATTGAAGCTCACCAATGACGCCTTCGGTCATATGGCAGGGGACCAGATGCTGACAAAAATAGGCGGTATCATTAAGCGGGAATGCAGAGGGGATGATATCGCAGCCAGAATCGGAGGCGACGAATTTATGCTTCTGCTTCCAAGGACAAGTGCCAAGGAAGCCGACGGCATCATGAAACGGATCAGCGAAGCCATTCAAAAGGAAAAATGGGAAGGTATCATCTGTTCCATTTCTTTCGGATCCGGAACGAAACGATTCCGGTGGGAGGACATGAAAAAAATATATATGATGGCGGAGGATCGCATGTACCGGGACAAGCTTTCGGAAAGCAGAAGCATGCGGTATGAAATGATTAGCATCATCCGGGAGACCCTGTATCAAAAAAATGAGAGGGAGCAGAGGCATTGTGAACGAGTCAGTGCGCTTTGCGAATCCATCGGAACCGCGATGTGTTTAAGTCAGGGAGAGGTTGCAGAGCTGAAAACGGCAGGCCTGCTTCACGACATTGGAAAGATAGGAATCGATGAGAATATGCTTAATAAATCCGGCGATCTTTCGAAGGTTGAATGGGAGGACATGAAACGTCACCCCGAAATCGGGTACCACATCCTGAGCTCTGTGAATGAATTTGCGGCAATTGCAGAGTATGTGCTCTGTCACCATGAACGGGTCGACGGGAAAGGCTATCCGAGAAACCTGATGGAACCGGAAATTCCGCGGCAGTCAAAGATCATCAGCATAGCAGATGCCTACGATGCGATGACCAGCGAACGAACCTACAAACGGGTGATGACGAAAGCAGAAGCTGTGGAAGAAATCCGGAAAAATATCGGCTGTCAGTTTGACAGCGAAATCGCGACGGTGTTTATTGAGAAAGTATTGAGCGGACAGTAGATTTGACAACGATATCGGCATATAATGAAAGATGGATCGAATTTTATCTGTCGGAGGCCGAACAGATGACGAAAGAGGAAAAAAATAAAAAAACCGGTGCGAACGCCGGTTTGGAAGCTTTGACTTTACTCACCCAGCTTGGGTTAACCATGGCGATTCCCATCGTTCTGGGGGCCGTTGCCGGACATTGGATTGACGGTAAGCTGGGCACAGGGATGATCTTTTTATTGATCCTTTTGTGCCTTGGCATCGCGGGCGGCATTATTGGTGCATACCGCCAAATCATGCTCGTTACGAAGCATAAAAACCGGTGAAGAGACCGTTTTGTTCTGACCGCCATCAGGAAAAAAGTCGGCAGAAGATCGGCAGAAACAAGGTCACGATAACAGACACGATGATTCCGGTGATCAAAGACACCAGACCAAGCTCGACGCCGACAAACCTTGTAATAGGAGCCAGCATGGTGTCCATGTCACCGGAAGCTCCGCTCGCGATCGGGCTTCCCTTGCTGATTCTGACAAGCAAGGGCAGGAGAAGGACCGTGAAAAATTCCCTCATCACATTGACGACAAATCCGTATGTACCCGCTTCAATACCAAAGACCTGGGTCATATAGGCGCCGGTCAGGCTGTAATAGCTCATCCCCGAGGCGGAAATCACACTGATGTGATACGGAAGCTTCAGAATGAACCCTGAAAAAAACCCGCCGGCAAGACTGCCTGCAAATATGGCAAGGGACAGATAAACCACCTTAAAACCAAGGACTTTCAGATACCGGAACACGCCCTTGTTCGAGCCAATGCTGATACCGATGCTGATGAGAAGGATCACCAGAGAGCCGGTCAGCAGAGATCCGAGTACAGGGATAACAGAATCCGGAACCAGGAGAAAACCCAACAGCACACCGGAAACAATACTGACAGGCATGATCCAAATAAGGGAGGATGCCTTTTTATTATCCTCTTCTTCGACATTGACCTCCCGGCTGAGATCAATGTGTTCGGAAACCAGACGAACACGCAGATCTTCCAGAGGCAGAAGTGTTTTTTCAATTATGACCGTAAAAAGGACACTGAACGCAATTGCACTGAATGAAATGACGACACAATGAAAACCAATAAACGGGAGATTGATCATTACATTATCGTTTGTGCCGATGTGAAG
>JAQUYZ010000421.1 GCA_028691625.1 Eubacteriales bacterium | reverse complement strand
TCCGATCTAATTTCGGTACGATCGAGGGAGGAGACCAGCCCAGCAGTGTGCCGGGTCAGTGCATCCTCCGGGTAGACCGGCGCTGGGTGCCTGAGGAAACTCTGAAAGAAGTCTATGAAGGGATACAGAACGTGATCGATGAATTGAAATGGGAAGATCCTCAGTTTGATGCAGAGCTCAGGGATATGTTCGAGCAGGATAAGCTTCTGCCGCATCAGCCCTTTTCAACCGACGAGACGGATCCGCTGATCATATCCACAAAAAGGGCAATGCACCTGCTTGAGCAGAAAACCGGAGTACCGGCAGGAAGCTTTCGGCAGGAACTTACCTTGTTTCCGGCATGGTCCGATGCGGGCTTTATCAGCAATCTGACGAAGGCAAGCTGCATCATACTGGGGCCCGGAGATTTGTCGGTGGCCCATACCAGGGAAGAATCAATAGACCTGGAGGAAATCCACAGGGCAGCCTGTCTGTATAAAAGAATAGGAATGGAGTATTGTGGTGTTGAATAAGAGCCCTGTTTCCATGGAACGGATCAAGAGATATGGGAAAGAACAGGAAGCCGCGATACTGGCAGATCTGCAGAAGCTGATCTCCTTTCAAACAATTCCCGGAGCGCTGCGGGAAATCGAAGCATGTCTGGACTGGTTTCTTCATCGGGCGGAGGAGATGGGTTTTCGTGTTTTTAAAACCACCACAAATGATGTTGGAGTCGTGGAAGCAGGACAGGGTGAGGAAACCCTGGGAATTCTGGTCCACCTGGACGTTGTGAATATCGGCGATTCGGGAAAGTGGCGGTATCCACCCTTTGAAGGTACGATTGCGGATGGCTGCATTTGGGGAAGAGGTGCAATGGACGACAAAGGCGCGGCGATGATTTGCCTCTATGCAATGAAGGCGCTCCTAGAGTTTGGAATCCCGTTTCACAAGAGGATCCGGCTCATCGTCGGAACCTGTGAGGAATCCGAATGGACGGATATGGAGAACTTCAAACGGGAGTATCCTTGTCCGGACTACGGATTCAGCCCTGACGGCGACTTTCCGGTCTATAACATTGAGAACGGCTATGCTGATCTGCTGCTGAAATTTGATGAAAGCGAACAGATCAGCCAATGCGACTGCTTCGAAGTGGATTCCGGGAGGGATGCCAATACAATCCCTTCCAGGGCGGTACTGAAGGTGGACGACCGGCAATATGAATGCGAGGGCGTGTCAGCTCACAGCGCAGCGCCTGAACTCGGTATCAACGCCATCGTGAAGCTGTGCGTCTCCTGTCGGTGGAATCAGGGTATAGGCTCCGGTTATGATTTTAATTTTTCCAGATTTATAAGCGAAATTCTGGCAGGTGATTGTCACGGCGGGAAGCTTAAGATTGAAGGCGAAGAGGAACGCTGGGAGGGTCAGGAGCTGGCGAAAACAACCGTTGCGCCTACCGTTTTGAAGCGGAACGGTGACAAGGTCCTTCTCAATATCAACATCCGTCAGAATGCAAATGTAAAACGGGCGGATATCGAAAAAGTATTTGACGAATACCGTAAAACGTACCATTATGAGTATGAAATCGTTGAGTACCTGGATCCCATGAAGGTGAGCAGGAACCTTCCCCCCTTTTCCATCATGGCGGAGACGTATGAGGATTGGGGGCGAACCAGCCGCTTTCTGGCAGCCGGCGGAACGAGCTACGCGAAATCCATGAAAAACTTTGTGTCCTGGGGGCCTTGCTTTCCGGAGGAGCTGTCCTGTGCCCATCAGGAAAACGAGAGGATTGCGATCGACTCTTTGTTCCGGGCAATGGGAATCTACGCGGATTATATGTGCAGAATCGTAACCATTCAGGATCAATTATTAAAGAAAGGTCAGACAGAATGATGACGACAAAATCAGAGGAAAACATGACAAGTCTTGAAAAAGCATTGTATTTGCTTTTTCTTTTTGGGCAGGAACCATATGAGTATACCATTCCTCAGCTTGTGGATAAAACGGGGCTCAACCGGACGACCATCTACAGAAATATCGTGACGCTTGAGGAAAACGACCTGCTGATGAAAAATGACAGAGATAAGAGCTATCGGCTTGGACCGATGGCTTACCATCTGGGATCAGTCTATCTGGGGAATGCAAACTATAAAGAAAATCTTCTGACAATCCTCGAACGAATTGCCATGGAGTCAAAGGAGTCCGTCGGTCTGGCGCGCAGAGAAGGAAACAGGGTGGTATCGATTTATTCCGTGGAGATCCATCAGCCGGTCAAGATGAACGATAAACCGGGTGTGTTTTATCCGATGAACAGGGGAACTTACGGGAAATGTCTCATGGCCTATCATGACCAGAGACTGGTCGGGAAATTGATCGATCAGGCGCTGCCCTTTGAAAAGGTCTGTAAAAATACCATTACAGACAAGGAGGAGTTGCTGGAGGAATACAGAAAAATCAGGGAGACCGGTTATGTGACCTGCATTGAGGAAACCTTTCCGCTGATCATCGGCATCGGCATCCCGCTCTACGGCAGCACGGGAGAGGTGAGAAATGTGGTCTCCATATCTTTTTTCAAGGAGGAAAACTACCTGGAGAAGATGGCAGCGCTGAAGGAACTTCTTTTCCGATACAAAAAAGAACTGGAGAAGTTTATCGTATAAGGGTA